>CAZRNW010000492.1:0-3320 GCA_964601535.1 uncultured Flavobacteriaceae bacterium | reverse complement strand
ACCTGATTTTATGAAACTGCAAATTGTGGAACCGCTTCGTTCCTTGTTTAAAGATGAAGTGCGCCGCGTTGGTAAAGCTTTGCATATTGATGATATTATTTTAGGACGCCATCCTTTCCCCGGTCCCGGTTTAGCAATACGGATTCTTGGAGATATTACTGCAGAAAAAGTAAAATTACTTCAGGATGTAGATGCTATTTATATTAACGGATTAAAAGAACATGGCTTATACGATAGCGTATGGCAGGCAGGAGCGATTTTATTAAACGTTCAAAGCGTTGGTGTAATGGGTGATGAAAGAACTTACGAAAATTGTGTTGCATTACGCGCCGTTACTTCTACGGATGGCATGACGGCCGACTGGTGTCATTTGCCCTATGAATTTTTGGCGCATATCTCCAATGAAATCATTAATAAAGTAAAAGGAGTGAACAGAGTGGTTTACGATATAAGTTCTAAGCCGCCGGCTACTATTGAGTGGGAATAGAGCGAAGTACGAATTACGATTGACGAAGTACGAATGTTTAAAATGAAAACTATACGCATTAAATTTCTTTTGGTTTTTGCCTTAAGTATTTTGTCGTATACAATTTTCTCACAGGAAAAATCGACGGAGATAAAAACCATCAGCGGAAAAAAATATTACATTCATAAAGTTGAGAAGGGACAAAGTCTTTACGCGATTTCAAAAACTTATAGTGTTGATATCAATGTTATACTGGCTGAGAACGATGAGGCTATTGATGGTTTACGTAACGGACAAGAATTAAAAATTCCGGTGTCGGGCGCTGCCACAACCATTCAGCCGATTTATGGTTCGCCTATTGATACAATTCGTTACGCTTATCATAAAGTGGCGAAGAAAGAAACGGTGTATTCTATTTGCAAACAACATAACATTACCGAAAGTCAGTTGAATCAATGGAATCCGAGTATTTCATCCGCCGGAATTAAATTCGGACAAATGCTTATTGTAGGTGACAAGAAAAAAAGTATTATTGGAACTCCTGTAACTCTGATTGATTCCGTAAAGCCACAAATTGTAAAACCAAAGAAAACAAAGTACAATATTGGTTTGCTTCTCCCATTTAAAATCATGGAGTCTGAATTAATTGAACCTTCCAATCTAGTTCAGGCAAAAGCGAATTTTCCGTTGGTACAATCCCTTGCAGTTGATTTTTTACTTGGCTTTAATAAAGCAGTTGATTCTTTAAAATCAAGTGATTTTTCTGTACAAACATTTTTATATGATGTAGATGATAAAGATTCAGGAAAGGTTGCTGCGCTTTGTAAGAGCGATGAATTTAAAAAACTGGATTTAATTATTGGTCCGGCTTACCCTTCGGGATTTAAAGATGTATCCACCGTTGCAAAAAATTATTCCATTCCTGTTATTTCACCATTTACTCAGCAAAGTAAAATCCTTTTCAATAACAGCATTGCGTCTAAAGTAAATCCTTCGCAATACACAATGATTGAAGCTTTAGCAGATTATTGCATCGATTCGTTAAAAACAGTGGCCTCTGTGTTTATTGTTAATAATGGAAATATTAAAGAACAGCAATATTTGAAAGCCTTTAAGCAATCTTATAATGAACATCTGAAAGAATTAAATTTTCCGGCAAAGGACAGCGTTATTGAAGTAAAAGGTTTAGCCGGTTCAAAAATGGCTTACGTTCCCGGTAAGAAAAATGTATATGTACTTTTTAGTAATAATCAGGTGTTCTTAACGGATTTCGTTACACAGCTAGCCGTTTTCGCGGATAAAAAGGATATTACATTGGCAGGCTGGCAAAATGTGACGGCAACTGATAATATTGATCAGGATTATTTGAACCGTTTATCCTACACCTTTCCTTCCCAAAATAATTTGATTAATGTAAAAGCATATTCTAGTTTAATCCGTTCTTATCAAGGGGAAATGTCATCCGATCCGAGTGATTATTTCTTCCAAGGTTTTGATTTGGGACAATATTACTTGAAAAACCTAAAGGAAAATGGCCCTGATTTTGTAAACCGTCTGGATAAATTGCAGAGCGAAGGAAATTTTTTACGTTTCAAATTTTACCGTCCCGATGAAAACACTGGTTTCGAAAACAAGGGCGTTTACATTTTTAAATACAGCAATTATCAGTTGTACCGCACCGCGTGGAAATAAGCAAAGAAAATATTTCGGAGTGGCTGAAGGAATTGCAGGATAGTATTTGTTCTGCGCTTGAAAAAGCAGATGGCAAAGCAAAATTCACTGAAGAGAACTGGACAAGAGAAGAGGGTGGCGGCGGCCGTTCGCGCGTTATTAAAAACGGTGCTGTTCTTGAAAAAGGCGGTGTGATGTATTCAGCCGTTCACGGGAATACGCCTGAGTTTTTATTGAAGGAAAAAGAGCATGCGGTTGGTGCAGAAAGAAAATCTACTTTTTACGCAACAGGTGTTTCAATTGTATTACATCCGGAAAATCCGATGCTTCCTATTATTCACATGAACATCCGTTATTTCGAAATGAGCAACGGTGTGAAGTGGTTGGGCGGCGGAATTGATTTAACCCCGCATTATGTGAATGAAGCAGATGCAAAATATTTTCATGACGAGTTAAAGAAAGTGTGTGATAAGCATAATTCATCTTACTATTCAAAATTCAAAAAATGGGCGGATGATTATTTTTTCATCACACACCGCAACGAGACCCGCGGAATTGGTGGTATATTTTTCGACAGATTAAATTCGGATAATGAAATGAATTTTGAAAAGAACTTTGCCTTTTGGCAAGATGTTGGTTCGGCTTTTGCTTCTATCTATACAGAACTAATTAATCGAAATAAAAATAAATCATTCACAGAAGCTCATAAACAATGGCAATTATTACGACGCGGACGTTATGTAGAATTTAATCTCATCTATGATAAAGGGACAAAGTTCGGACTGGAATCAAATGGCCGCATCGAATCAATTTTAGTGAGTCTGCCTTTACATGCTTCCTGGGAATATAATTTTAAAGTTACCTCGGGTTCTGAAGAAGAAAAAACACTTTCTTTTCTGAAAAAAGGAATTAATTGGGTTTAACCTCGCCTCTTAGCGAGAGATAATTTGCACAATTTAACACTTTCCGATTTCTTAAATCACTATCTTTAATTATGCTGAAATTAATCAAGCCCATAGCTTACTTTTCTTTAGCTCTTTTTATTTTTTCGTGTACAACACCGCGCTCGGTTTTGAATTCAGGGAAAGTAGTTCCCAAAAACACTGTACGAGGCGGTATTAACTATACGTTTAATATTGCAACTTCTCCAATTGCAAAATCCGGAGAAGCTATCTACCGTTTT
>CAZRNW010000491.1:3037-3326 GCA_964601535.1 uncultured Flavobacteriaceae bacterium | reverse complement strand
TGTTTGCTTTTCGGGTGCCTGGGCTTATTCAGGGAGTATTTCTTCGGTTATTATAACAATGTTCTTTACTTCATGTATAATGGTGAATCAACTGTACCTGTTGACGGAAATTTTAAGATTTTTCTTTCACTTTCCTATAAGACCGCCTATTATCTGAAATATGTTTTTACTGCCATTTTCTTTATCCTGTTTTTTACCCTCTCCTTTTTTTGTTTGAAATTATTGCTGGGTGATAAAAAAATATTAAAATGGTTTACTTATTCTTATTTAGTATTATTACTTTTAAGCA
>CAZRNW010000491.1:0-3027 GCA_964601535.1 uncultured Flavobacteriaceae bacterium | reverse complement strand
GCTTAGTTTGTAAGCGTGAATTTAGAGAGCGATGAATATTCCGTTAGCAGATGGCTGATGGGAATCGCGCAATCACCACTGCCTGCATTATTTTTTTTAGCCACATCAAAGTTGAACCCAATGAAGCAGACATGAAAAATGTCGCTACATGATAAACAAATAAATTAAATTAGCATATGCAAAAAGACAAAAACATTTTTAAATTAATTCAGGAAGAGAAAATCCGCCAGACACGCGGACTCGAATTAATTGCCAGCGAAAATTATGTGAGCGATCAGGTAATGAAAGCCATGGGAAGTATTTTAACCAATAAATATGCTGAAGGCTTGCCCGGTAAACGCTATTATGGCGGATGCGAAGTAGTTGATAAAATAGAACAATTAGCAATCGACCGTGCCAAACAATTGTTCGGTGCTGTTTGGGTAAACGTGCAACCGCACTCAGGCGCACAGGCGAATGCTGCAGTTATGTTAGCTTGCTTGAAACCGGGTGATACCATTTTAGGATTTAATTTATCGCATGGCGGACATTTAACGCACGGCTCACCTGTGAATTTCTCAGGAAAATTATACCGCGCCACATTTTACGGTGTTGAAGAAAGCACAGGACGTGTAGATTATAATGCTTTAGAAACTACAGCACAAACAGAAAAACCTAAATTAATTATTTGCGGAGCATCTGCTTATTCACGCGATTGGGATTATGAACGTTTACGTAAAATTGCGGATAGCGTTGGCGCATTATTAATGGCGGATATTTCACATCCATCAGGTTTAATTGCAAAAGGAATTTTAAATGATCCGCTTCCGCATTGTCATATTGTTACAACTACAACGCATAAAACTTTACGCGGTCCGCGCGGCGGCATGATAATGATGGGGAAAGACTTTGAAAATCCAATGGGTGAAAAAACACCAAAAGGAGAAATCAAAATGATGAGCGCTTGTTTAGATATGGGTGTTTTCCCGGGTACACAAGGGGGACCCCTGGAACACGTTATAGCCGCAAAAGCTGTTGCCTATGAAGAGGCGCTTAGTGATAAGTACATGACTTATTGTGTGCAGGTGATAAAAAATGCTCAGGTAATTGCAAAAGGATTGGTAAGTAAAGGTTATAAAATTATTTCCGGCGGCACCGACAACCATTGCATGTTAATTGATTTGAGAAGTAAAAACATTACAGGTAAAGATGCGGAAAAGGCATTAGGTGAGGCCGATATTACAGTAAACAAAAACATGGTACCATTTGATGACAAATCACCTTTTGTTACTTCCGGTATACGCATCGGAACTGCAGCCATAACAACACGTGGACTGAAAGAAAAAGAATGTTTAAAGGTGGTTGATTTAGTTGATGCCGCTTTAATGAACAAGGACAATCCGAAAGAATTATTAAAAATAAGAAAGAAAGTAAATACATTAATGGGCAAGCGTCCGTTATTCAAAACTTAATGAAAGGACAGTGAAGACTAAAGGGACAGAAGGGACAACAGAGATAAATCATTTGTCCCTTTTTTCTTTTTATTCTCTTTATCCCTTAAGTCCCTTTATCCATTGCGAAAAATAAGCCTCATATTCATTTTTATTTCTTCCTTGCTGAATGCGCAATTCAAACTGGACAGCACTAAGAATGTAAATTATCTGTTTCTTCCGGCGCTTTTCCGTACACCGGAAACAGGATGGGGCTATGGCGCATCTGCCTCCTCAACTTTTAAAACTACAAACCGCAGGGATACTTTAACAAGAACCTCATCTATAAATGCCGCTGTTATTTTTACCCAAAGAGGACAAAATTTCCAATTTATTGATGCAACTATTTATTTCCCGCAAGAAAAATTTATTATGTACGCTGATATTGGCCACTCTTTCTTTCCGGAATATTTTTGGGGCATTGGTCCGAACACCAATGACGACTGGGAAGAACGCTACGAGTACGAACAATACGGAACCTACTTTCATTTAAAAAAACAAGTGGTTGAACATTTTTTTACCGGATTCATTTACGAGTATCAAAATATTTTTAAAATTAATTATATACAAAATGGCATTTTTGACACACTTCAATTCGATGGAAAAAAACCTTACACTAATTCAAGTCTTGGTTTTAGTGTCGGTTACGATACAAGGAACAAAGCATTCTGGCCAACAAAAGGATTTTTCTTTAACAGTTACGTCAATCGTTTTAATCCCGGCATTGGTTCTACTTATGATTTTACACGGCTTGTAGTTGATGTCCGTTTTTTTCAAAAAATTATTTTAGATCATATTTTCGCCATACAATTTTATAACAATTCTACTTTCGGGCAGGCACCGATGAGAAGTTATGCGAGATTTGGTGGTTCGGATAATATACGCGGGTTTTATCAGGGACGTTTACGCGACAGAAACATGGCAACACTTATTGCAGAATACAGAGCACCCATTTACTGGCGCATCAGTTTAGTTGCTTTTGGCGGAATAGGAAATGTTTACAGTACAGAAAATCCATTATTTAAAAATCAGTTCCACTACAGTTTTGGCGGCGGTATTCGTTTACGAATGATGAAAAAAGATAATTTAAATGTGCGGATTGATTACGGCTATTACAATAAATACAACAGTGGTTTCTATTTTACTTTAGGAGAGTGTTTTTAACACATTCCCAGTTCAGAGTCATGTAATAGGTTTTAACAATCAGATTTCATACATTTACTATAGTTTGAAACATTTATACAATACTTTATTCTTCTTTTTGCTTACCGTTGCTGCAGCGGCACAACCCGCTATTCTTGATCCTTGTTTCTCAAGCGGAACACCGGGAACAAGTTTTGCTTCGGTTGCAAACTTGGCAGATGTTGGTTCTAATGCCGATTTGTGCAATTGGACAGGCGCTGCATGGACAGGCGGATGGCCCGGTGCAAACTTAACTAAAGTTCCACCCATCAACAGCGCTGGCTGCAGGGCAATTTGGCAGGGAAGCGGCACAGCATGGACTACAGGCGGCGAAGGATTTGGTGTAAGGTTAAGTGCCGGACTTGTTACTGGAGTT
>CAZRNW010000490.1:0-3370 GCA_964601535.1 uncultured Flavobacteriaceae bacterium | reverse complement strand
TTCAAAGTCTTAACTATAGAGCGTGTAAATAAAAGGTCCTGACACATAAACTTTGTAACAAACTTTTCTTTGCCTTCAGAATCGTAATAGGGTTCCATTATTGAATCACAAAGGGTAACACGTGATTTGTTTTCGTAAAGAGTGATACCTTTTGTATTTATTTTTAATAAGCCTTTGGTATACGGCATCCAATAATCACCGTAGTTGTCCATAACAACATTATCGGAGTAGTAATCAGGAATTAAATATAAAGGAAACTTTAATTTTGTCTGGCTTCTGTTTTTAACTATAACAGCTTCATTATCGTTACTGAAAAAATAATCCTGAGATTTACTGTAAATTCCTTTAATCCCTTCAATAGCGACCTTCAAATTCAAGTTCTCGCAAAGGGTATCCTTGATTTTAAATAATTGGGTGAATCCCGAGCCCGGTTTGCAGAATATTATCCAGATATCCTGGTTATTATCTTTAATTAATTTTTTCGCGCCGTATTTTTCAATATAAACCCTTAAATCTATCTTATTTATTTTTCCGTTTTTGTAAATGTTAAGTGTTGAATCACGCCATCCGAAATTAAACACATGAAATCCGTCTTTATTGATAAAATGGTCTGCAACACGAATCGCTTCTTTTTCCCTGTCTACTTTTATACAAAGTGAACTGTCTATTTTTTCATGTACGAATTTTCCGTTTTTTACATAAACTATTCCTCTAGCAGAGGGAAAATGGATTTGGTTATCAGTTTCCGTAAAATTTCCATCTCCATTAAAGTTACTGCCATCAGAATATTGTTCAATCTTACGTCCATCATAGCTGCAAATTCCTTTCCCGCATTTAATCCATAAAATTCCTTTCGAATCCTGAAATATTTTATCGACTGAATTACTAAACAAGCCGTCTTCAACAGTGAATTTCTTTACATCGAACTGTTGCGAATAGCAAGAGCCCTCAAGAAGTATAAAAAACCAAAGTAAGTTTCTCATTCCGTAATGCATAATCAAATATAATGTAAATAGTAACAATTTAAAATAAAAAAAACCGCCACAATGGACGGTTTTTAGTATGAAGAAGTCATGGTGAGCTTGCCGAACCACGAACTATAAATCCACTTTCACCTTCGCAAAGGCTTTATTGTAATCGCCGTTTTTTAATTTACCGACAATTTTCGAGAAACTTTCAATGGTATATTTTACATCTTCTAATGTGTGCGTTGCAGTTGGAATTAAACGTAAAATAATCATTCCTTTAGGTATTACAGGATAAGTCACCATCGAACAGAAAATTCCAAAATTCTCACGTAAATCAACCACCATGTTTGTCGCTTCAGGTATAGAACCATTTAAATAGACAGGGGTAACAGGAGAATTTGTATCGCCAATGTTAAATCCTGCTTTTTGTAAACCTCCTTGTAAAGCACGGGTAATTTCCCATAATTTATCTTTGTATTCCGGATGATTACGCATTAATTCCAAACGCTTTAGCGCACCAACCACTAATGGCATTGGTAGAGCTTTCGCGAAAATCTGAGAGCGCATGTTGTAACGTAAAAATGTAATAATGTTTTTTGTTGAACTGATAAATCCACCGATTAACGCGAATGATTTTGCAAATGTTCCGAAGTAAACATCAATGCCATCCTGACAACCCTGCTCAACACCGGTTCCGCCGCCGTTTTTTCCCATGGTTCCAATACCGTGAGCATCATCCACAAATAAACGGAACTTGTATTTACTCTTAAGCGCAACAATCTCTTTTAATTTACCCTGGTCGCCGCGCATACCGAAAACGCCTTCGGTAATAACTAAAATACCGCCACTGGTTTTCTCCACTAATTTTGTGGCGCGGTCCATTTGCTTTTCAAAATCCGCAATATCGTTATGCTTAAACACAAAACGTTTTCCAATATGTAAACGCATGCCGTCTAAAATACAAGCATGGCTTTCCGCATCATAAACAATCACATCATGGCGGTCAACCAAAGAATCAATGGCGCTCACCATAGCTTGATAGCCAAAATTGCAGAGGATAGTATCTTCTTTTTGAACAAAAGCTGATAATTCTTTTTCCAATTGCTCGTGCTGGTCAGAATTTCCGCTCATCATACGCGCACCCATTGGTAAGGCTAATCCGAATTCTTTGGCTGCATCAGCATCCGCTTTGCGCACCTCAGGGTGATTCGCCAATCCTAAATAATTATTCAAACTCCAATTGAGTAATTTCTTTCCGCGGAAATTCATATGCGGACCAATTTCGCCATTCAATTTAGGAAATGTGAAGTACCCATGTGATTCAGCGGCGTATTCACCAATGGCACCCATGTTAGCCGTTACTTTTTCAAAAATATCTTTCATAATAAAATTTTAAAGAAATGATAGGCAAAAGTACCGTTTTTTGCACAATTTTGCCCAAAAAAGGGGGTGTTTTGTTCACGTTTTTCAACAATGTTATGATTTATAGCGCCTATGCTTTAACTTTATTCACGAATGGAAGACGTACATTGCATATTTAACGGACACGTAATTAGTCTTTACGAGCCCGCCATTTCGTTTTCGAACCGGGCATTCAGATATGGTGATGCCCTTTTTGAAAGCATTAGGGTTTGTAATGGAAAAATTATGTTTTTAAAAGACCATTTATCGCGTCTGAAATTAGGGATGACCGTTTTAAGAATGAACTTGCCTGCTGAATTTAATTTCGAGAATGTTGATGCGCTTATTAAATTATTACTTGTAAAAAATAAAATTGGCAGAAATGCACGCATCCGATTAACGGTATTCCGTAACGAAGGAGGTTTTTATGCGCCTGAGACAAACGACATTTCTTTTTTGATAGAAGCCGAAAATATCGAAGCAGAAGGTTATGAATTAAATCAAAAAGGCTTGTGGATGGATATTTATGCTGATATCAAAAAACAAATAAATAAATTGGCGAATATCAAAAGTTCCAATGCTTTGATTTATGTAATGGCCGGTCTGGCAAAAACATCGATGAAACTGGATGAGTGTTTTATCATCAATGAAAACGGTAATATTTGTGAGAGTATAAGCTCAAACGTGTTTGTGGTAAAAAATGGCTGTATGTATACCGCGCCCTTAGCGGAGGGTTGTGTTGACGGAATTATGCGTAAACAAATTTTAAAACTCGCTGCTGCCAATAAAGTGCTTACCTTCGAGATGCCTTTAACCATTAACTCGCTCATGAACGGCGATGAAGTGTTTTTAACCAGTTCAATAAGAGGAATAAGATGGGTAGGTCAATATAAAACGAAATTTTACACCAATAAAATGAGTGTGTTTTTTACTGAGAAATTAAACGAACTGACTGTAAACAAAACGATCGCATGAATAAACAGCCCTTCGGCAAGCTCAGG
>CAZRNW010000489.1:0-3371 GCA_964601535.1 uncultured Flavobacteriaceae bacterium | reverse complement strand
AATTACAGCAGCAGAAGTGAACAAATTACGCCAGCAAACAGGTGCAGGTATGATGGATTGTAAAAAAGCATTGGAAGAAAGCAATGGCGATTTCGAAAAAGCAATTGATTTCTTAAGAAAAAAAGGCGCTAAGGTAGCAGCTAACCGTGCAGACCGCGACGCAAAGGAAGGCGTTGTATTGGCAAAAGTAAATGGCAAACTTGGTGTATTAGTTAGCGTAAACTGCGAAACAGATTTCGTTGCTAAGAACGCTGATTTTATTGCATTTGCTGAAAGCGTTGCGAAAATTGGGTTAGAAAAAAATCCTGCAAACATCGATGCATTTAAAGCATTACCTTACGATAACAACATTACTGTAGGCGATAAGTTTATGGAGCAAGTTGGAAAAATCGGAGAGAAAATTGATATCGGTTATTATAACACTGTTACTGCCGAGAAAGTAGTAGCTTATAATCACCCGGGTAACCGTTTAGCTGTGATTGTTGGTTTCAACGCTGCGATTGATGATGAAGCTGCAAAGAACGTTGCTATGCAAACTGCTGCAATGGCTCCGGTAGCTGTTGACAAAGGTGATGTGGATACTGCAACTTTAGAAAGAGAATTAGAAGTTGCCCGCGAAGCAACACGTGCTGAAGGCAAACCTGAAGACATGATTGAAAAAATTGCTCAGGGTAAATTAAATAAGTTCTACAAAGAATCTACTTTATTGAACCAGGAGTATATTAAAGATAACAAGATGACCATCCGCCAATACTTACAAAGCCTTAATAAGGATTTAACGGTATCAGGCTTCAAACGCTTCTCATTATCTTAATAAATTTTAATAATCCCGGCTAATTAGTCGGGATTTTTTTTGCCCTCGTGGTTCGGCAAGCTCACCATGACAAATGAATAAAAAAGAGATTGTAGAATTGAAACAGAATTGTAAATTTAGAATATGAAATACAAAAGAATATTATTAAAACTTAGCGGTGAAGCCTTAATGGGAAATAAAGGTTTTGGTATCGACCAGGAACGTTTAATGATTTACGCTAAAGAAATTAAAGCCGCTTGTGATGCCGGTTGTCAGGTTGCAATAGTAATTGGCGGCGGGAATATTTTCCGTGGGATACAAGCCGAAAAAGGTGGGATGGACCGCGTGCATGGCGATTATATGGGCATGTTAGCCACTGTCATTAATTCCATGGCGATACAAGCTGCATTGGAAGGATTAGGTGTTGAAACCCGTTTACAAAGTGCTATTAAGATGGAACAAATTTGCGAACCGTTTATCAGAAGAAAAGCTGTTCGTCATTTAGAAAAAAACCGTGTTGTAATTTTTGGCGCAGGAACAGGAAATCCATATTTCACTACGGATACTGCAGCAACTTTACGCGCTATTGAAATTGAAGCCAATGTAATTTTAAAAGGAACACGCGTTGATGGTATTTACACTGCCGATCCTGAAAAAGATAAAACTGCAACCAAATACGAAACTATTAAGTTTGATGAAGTGTACAAAAAAGGTTTAGAGGTTATGGACATGACCGCCTTCACACTTTGCAAAGAAAATAATTTACCAATCATTGTGTTCGACATGAACAAAGCCGGCAACCTTCAGAAATTATTGAAAGGTGATAAGGTTGGGACTTTGGTAGAGGTTTAAAAATTTTTCTAAGATGAGGCCAAAACTGATACTACTCTTTTTATTAGTAAGGTACTTATCTTATTCTCAATCCTGCGCACCTGGAGGAACCGTATTTACCTCCATTAGTGGAACGATGAATCTTTGTCCGGCACCGCCCTCTTTTATTCTTATGCTACATTATGAAGTTTGTGCTTCAGGGATTGTGGTGGATACATGCGGAGGAAATGCAACGCGTTATTATTTTATCAATTCAGGCGGGGATGTTACTTTAAAAGCGTTTAATAGCTCCTTCATACAGGTAAAATCAGGTGGTAAATTAAATGTTATAGGAGGTGCCAACTTTATTCATGTAGAAGCACAACCCGGAGCTATTTTAACCGGAATTCCGGCAGGGACAGTTACAGCATGTCCTTCACTTCCTGCACCAAACGGAGCTACGTGTTATGTATCAACTATCAAAACCCTGAATGAAACAAATGAATTTATTTCTGTTTTTCCCAACCCTTTTTCAAATAAAATAACTGTTACTTCAGAAAATTCTCAGGAAACAATTCAAGTGTTCAATGCAACAGGCTCACTTGTTTTAAAGAATACAATTGCCCGGGGCACAACAGAAATTGATCTTACAAAGGAACCTGCAGGAATCTATTTTGTGAGGATCGGATCTTCAACAAGAAAAATAATTAAGGAATAATTTTCAGAACCTTATTGGAATTTCAATTCAGAATTTGGCAGAACGCCTAATCCAGGTAAGTCAGATAACTCAACTTTACCATTTTTATACTCTATCCCCGAGAAGGGATTATTTTTGACGAGTGTTGGGCCGTCGAGGTCAACCCAATCGGCGTAAGATGTTAATTGCGCGGCTGCAGAAATTGCGCAAGAGCTTTCCGTCATACAGCCAACATTTAATTTCAAATTTTTTGCTTTACAGAAATCAATTATTTTTTTGGCTTCGTGTAAGCCTGTGCACTTCATTAATTTTAAATTTATTCCGGAGAAAGCTCCCCAAACTCTTTCAGCATCACTTAATACTTTTACACTTTCATCTGCCATTGTTGGCAGCGGACTTCTTTCTGTCACCCAAGCCATGTCATCCAAATTTTCTTTTGGCATGGGTTGCTCAACAAACAAAACATTTTTATCTGATAGCCAATTTATCATTTCCAAAGCGAAGTGTTTGTCTTTCCAGCCTTGGTTCGCATCTACAACTAATAGTTTATCTGAATATCTTCTTATTGTTTCAATTATTTCCTTATCGTTCCCACTTCCTAATTTTATTTTCAAGATATTGAAGTCTTTTACTTCTTCAATTTTTTGAGGAATTAAATTTAACTCACCAATACTTATGGTTACAGAAGTATTTTTAGCGACTGGCTTTTCATAATTCAAATATTCCCACACTTTTTTGTTTTGTGATTTAGCATACAAATCATGAAGGGCAATGTCCAATCCTGCTTTAGCAGCATTGTTATTCTCAGCGAGTTTATGAATTTCCATTGTCACCGCACCATGTCCCGAACTTAAATCTTGTTTCTCCAGAAATGGTTTTGCTTTATTTAAGAATGCAATGACTGATTCATGCGTTTCTCCTAAATAAGGGGGTAAAGATGATTCTCCATAGCCAACAAGACCATCGCTCTCTAATTTAATAAATACAACATCAGTTTTAGTCCGCGAACCATAAGCTAAACCAAAAGGATGTTTAAATCCAAAACGACCTGACCAGATGGTCAGGCATTCT
>CAZRNW010000488.1:0-3374 GCA_964601535.1 uncultured Flavobacteriaceae bacterium | reverse complement strand
TGTAATCGAAGGAAAATACTCGTTGTAATTTGTATTAACGCCCGTGCCCATATTAACCAATTTGTAAGGCTTAGGACTTTTTACCGCTTTAGCTCCAAATTGCGCGTTTTTCACTTCTTTCGCCGCTGCTTCCTTCATTCCGGCACTAATACGGTCATACTTTGAAAGTTGTTCAAAGGCTTTTACTGCCTCATCGTATTTTCCAACCGCCATGTAGGCATTAGCGAGGTAATAAATATTTTGCGGATAAAACTTTACGTTAAGGGCAACAGCCTTTTCGAAATGCGGAATAGCTTCAGCTGAGCGGTTATGCTCCATTAATAAAAATGCGAGGGCTGAATGCGCTTCTACAAAATTATCATCTTCCTTTAAAGCTTTTGAAAGGTATTCTTCAGCTTCCTTATCCTTACGGACTTCATAATTCTTCTTTCCTTCTTCATAAAACTTAATTGCTTTCTTGTTTTGAGAAGTATAAGTTCCGGGAGGTAAACTGCCTTGGGAGAATATATTCGTAACTGAAAGAACACAAAGGTAAATTGCAAACAGCGTTTTCAGAAAGTTTCTTGGTTTCTGAGTTTCTTGGTTTCTGGTTGAAACACTAAAAATATTTTTATTTTGAATATTCATATTAATACTAAATAACAAGAAACATAGAAACCAGAAACATAGAAACTATTCAATCCCTAACCACGCCCTTCTTGCAGTCACTTGTTTATCAGTTGGATCTTTTACAATATCTATTACGTTTTCTTCAATCACTTTTACTTTTTTTACTTTTCCTTTCAGTGATTTGAGCTTTAAATTTCCTTTTTTATCCTTGCGGTAAACTTCAACCACTAATTTATCACCTTCTTTCGCTTTGGAAATAAAATCAGTCACGATCTCCTGAGCATTCTCTATGGTTAATAAACGGTTGTTGAATGAATACAATTCATCGCCCACTTTATACTTAAATTGTTTCCCGAAATCATCCACATTCGACACATCAATCACCGTTAAACGTTTTGATTCTTCGCTATATCCTATTCCGAATCCGCCCAAAGTAATTGTTTCGCTTTCGCGCTTTTTTATTAAATCAAGTCCTACTAATTTAAAAACTTCTACCATTGGTAAAGGTTTCGGTCCGGATACATAGTCATTCAAAAACTTTCTTGCTTCAGGAACAGTAAGTTTTTCAATATCATCAAACAAATCTTTGTCCTTAAAAGATTTATCCTTACCATATTTTTTTGCAAGGTCGCGCATTAAATCTTGTGTACCATAGGCTCCATTACTGTGATAACGCAGAATGATATCAAGACACATACTGATAACTGCTCCCTTTTCGTAAACATTATTATATTGCTTATGGTAATGCGGTGTTAGTACATGTTTGCTCATGAAAGTAAAAGGAACGGTATCATTATAATCAACTAATGAGTTATTATATTTTTCCATCATTACCTGGAAAAAATAATCGTAGCCAATTAATTTTGATTTGACCTGAGCGTGATGAGCAGAATATTCAGTTAAACCTTCGTACAGCCACAAATGCTCACTCATCACCGGATTATTGAAATCAAAATTCCCGATTTCTTCAGCGTGAATGTTTAACGGAGTAACAATATGAAAAAACTCATGGGCACATACATCATCAATCGTTTGTGAAATAGAAAGCGTATCCATTTCGGGCAAAACGTACATCGAAGAATAAGAATGCTCTAAGGCGCCTGAAGCCATCGATAAAGTTCCCTTATCGGTAAAGTAAAAAAGAAAAGCATATTTATCTACAGGTAATTTACCATTGAGATAATCCTTTTGTGCGTCAAGCAATCTTTGCAATTTGCCCGCTGCGAATTTGGAAGTAATAACCTTGTTGGGAGAATATACTGCCACTAATACTTTTGTATTTGCAACCTGAATCACTGTAGTGTCGGGCTGACAGTACATAATTGGTGAATCCACCAAGTCGTGATAATCAAAAACAGAAATTATATCTTTAGTTTCGCCCGTTTTAATATTATTTAATCCGGTTGATGGATAAAATCCTTTAGGCTTATCAAATTCGAGAATAAAATTGCGGTCGGTCATACCCTTAAAATAACCAAAGAAGCAATGGGTATTAAATACAAAATTTTTATTATCCTCGATATTACTTCCCGCCGGTTCGAAAACGATTTTTTCTTTTATTTTGGTATCCCATGAATCTTCAACTTCATAAGTAATTTTTTGAATTTGATTTGCCGGTGAAAATTTATAGGTATCGTCGCTCACTTTTGTAACGGCTACAGCAGTTCCGTTTTTCCCGAAAGCTTTAACATTGCCGATGAAACGCCCGAAATTGTATACTTCATAAGTACCGGGTACCATTGCGGGGAAATTAAACAATGCTTCATTTTCAGAAATCTCAGGCGGTGTTAACTCAATGGTTAATTTATCGTCGATGACTTTATTGAGGTTGATGTAATAATGATAATCCTTATCAGCAAAAGTAATTGCGGAAGCAAATAAGAATACGGTTAAAAAAGACAGGCCTCTCATACAATTATTTGATAAGCAAGTTAAAGTTTTTCCAGCGATATTTTTGCCAAAAAATGATAAATGTAAACAGGGCCATTACAAACCAGGTGATGAATTCGGCTCCTGGATTTTCGCCTTCAGCCACAAAAATAGCATCGGTTTTTAAAACACCATTGGGTGATGTAATTAATAAGCTTGAAATAAGGTTGTTGGCGCAGTGAATTCCCATTGCTAATTCTAATCCTTCATCCAATAACGTAATAGCACCCAAAAAGAAACCGAAAATCGCATAATACGGCAACATTGTCATCCAGCCATAGGTTTTTGCCTCGGGGTTCGACATATGTACCATTCCAAATAATATGGAAGTAATTGTCAAAGGCATGATGCCATTCTTAAACACCTGCGATAATCCCTGAACGAGATAACCTCTGAATATAAGTTCTTCGGTTGTGGTTTGGATTGGCATTAATATAACACACACAATCACTAAAAAAATAAAATTTACAGGATTGAACTGAATAGAAACTTCATCTTTATTTAAAAAATAAGAGAGTAAAACAGAAAAAATCAGGAACGCCGCCCAAACAGCAAAAGCAAAAAAGAAACGTCCGAATCGTATTTTATCATAAGCCGTAATAACGGAGCTAAGCGTTTTTTTATGAACCCGTTTAATAACAATAAAGAGTCCCAAAAAAGCAAACACGAACATGCTGAATAAAAGTGCCAGCAAAATGTTTTTATTCATACCGATTTTATCAGGGTCGAATAAAATTTCGGGGTTTTCTTGTATGTTGGCGAAAGTAATTCCATTATTGGTAGCTGCCGCCATTAAAGGGAAAATCATAAATAGCTGGAAAAGAAAATACCCAAAC
>CAZRNW010000487.1:0-3376 GCA_964601535.1 uncultured Flavobacteriaceae bacterium | reverse complement strand
AACCGATAACTCTTAAAACGAACGGATGATCTTGCAGAAATCATCAGCTTTCAAGGATGCACCGCCAATTAATCCACCATCGATATCAGGGCAGGCAAATAATTCAGAAGCATTTTGTGCATTACAGCTGCCGCCATATAAAACCGGAATTTGTAAAGCCACATCTGAAGAAAATAATTCTTTTATGGTTTGTCTCACATGCTGGTGCATTTCCTGGGCCTGTTGTGGTGTTGCAGTTTCGCCGGTGCCAATAGCCCAAACAGGTTCATAGGCTAAAATTATTTGCGATAAATCTTTATCTGAAAAGGAACCAAGCACATTTTTTATTTGTTCACTCACAATTTTAAAATGAGAATTATTTTTCCGCTCCGCTAATTTTTCACCAAAACAAAAAACAGGTTTTAAGTTATTTTCAAGCGCTGATTTTAATTTCAGAATTAATTGTTTATCAGTTTCACCAAAATATTCGCGGCGCTCTGAATGTCCGACTAAAACATATTTACAGCCAACAGATTTTAGCATGATTGCAGAAACTTCACCTGTATAGGCTCCTGAAGCATATTCACTGCAGTTTTGTGCGCCGGTGTAAAAATTACCTGTTGCACCAATGTAATTTGTTACCGCAGAAATTAGCGGGAAGGGAGGGAAGACAATTTTAATTACAGTTTTATCGCCTGGATTTTTTGAAATAGCTGAAACTAACTCAATGGCTTCACTGAGTGTTTTGTTCATTTTCCAGTTACCGGCAACAATTTTACTTCTGCTCATTTTATTTTATTCTTACACGCGGATCCAAAATTCCGTAAGTAATATCAACAAGAATATTGATGAATACGAATATAGTAGCGAAAATTAAAGTGGCACCCATCACAACAGGTAAATCATTTTTAGTCAGCGCCTCGAATACTTCGTAACCAATACCTTTCCAGCTGAAAATAAATTCAACAAACACGGCACCTGCCATTAATCCTGCGAACCAACCCGAGATGGCAGTTACCACAGGGTTTAACGCATTCTTTAGAGCGTGTTTCAAAATGATTTTATAAAAACCAAGTCCTTTTGCTTTTGCAGTTCTGATATAATCCTGCGACATCACATCTAAAAGGGAACTGCGCATTAACTGCACCACAATTGCCAATGGACGCATGCCTAAAGTTACAGCCGGAAGAATTAAATTTTGAAGTTTAAGAACTTCTCCGTTCCAGACATCAATATCGTAAAGACTTCCTGTTGGCGATAATCCGGTGTATTTAGCTAAAACATAACCAAACAACCAGGCGATGATTAATCCGATAAAAAACGAAGGGGCAGCCATTCCTAAAACAGAAAGAACGAGCGAGAGCTTATCGTAAAAAGTATTGCGTTTAACTGCAGCTAAAATTCCAAGAAACACCCCGATAATGGTGGCCATGATGATAGAGGTGAATGCTAAAACTGCTGTTTCAGGTAAAGTTTCTAAAATAATATCGGAAACACGCCGTTTGGTGATGTAGGATCGTCTAAGATATGGTACTTTTAACACCACAACTTTCGATTTCCCCACTTTGAAAAGCGATAACCAGGTGTATTTGTCAGGATTAAGGTACCAATGACTTTCTGAATCCTCGTAATCATGAACGGAAACAACGAAAAGGTCGTTCAGATAAAGGGCATACTGTTGCATTACGGGTAAGTCGGTGCCAAGGTCGCGGTGAATGGCTTCAACCGCCTCTTTATTGGCACGTTGTCCGAGCATAATGGAGGCAGGATCACCGGGCAAAACGTTAAAAAGGAAGAAAACCGTGGTAATTACCCCAAGTAATACAATGACCCCGTAAAAGCATTTTTTGGCAATAAATTTTAACACAAAACTTGGGTTTTGAACAAACCGCTAATTAAATAAAAATTAAGCGGATATAAAACTGTTTTTAGATAAAGTTTACTTTTACACAAACAAAAAATTGATACTGAAAACCAAATATTGTTTCATTCTGGCATTGGTTATTTGCTTTAGCGGTTTAAGTGCCCAAAAAGTTGGTTTGGTGCTTAGTGGTGGAGGATCGGGCGGTATTTGTCATATTGGCGTTCTTAAAGCTCTGGAAGAAATTCCTGTTGATTATATTGCTGGTACCTCTATTGGAAGTTTAATTGGAGCTTATTATGCAGCAGGCTATACACCTTCTGAAATGGAAGCTCTTGTGAACACCGCGTTTTTCCAACAGATAACAAGAGGGGATATGCCCGCTAAATACACTTACTTTCTTAAAAAGAGAGAGGATTATGCTTCATGGCAAAGTTTTAAAGTAGCCCTCAATACAAAATTCATCAATAACCTTCCTACCAATGTTATTAATTCGGTACCCATTGATTTTTATTTGATGGAAACCTTTGCCGGCGTTAATGCTTACGCGAAAAATAATTTCGACAGCCTTCTGATACCGTACCGATGTCTGGCTTCTGATATTGAGAATAAACAAACTGTTATTTTCAGAAAGGGCGATCTTTCTTCTTCCATTCGTGCTTCAATGAGTTATCCTTTTTATTTGAGGCCAATCCCTATTGATGGTAAATTATTATTTGATGGCGGTTTGTATAACAATTTACCAACCGATCTGATGTATGATGAATTCTATCCTGATTTTATTATTGGTTCTTCTGTTGCTGAAAGATCACAATCACCATCGGATGATAATTTGTATTTACAGCTCCGGCACCTTTTAATGACGCAAACTAATTTTAGTCCGGTTTGTGAGAATGGTGTATTGATTGAGCCATGGTGCGATGTAAATATTTTTAATTTCGAGGAAGCAAAACGCTTAATTGACAGCGGTTATGTTGCAACCATGCGGAACATGCCGAAAATTAAACAATGTGTTGAACGCCTTGCGGATAATGAAGCTTTAAAGAACAAGCGCGCCGTCTTCAGAGCCCAGGCGAATAAAGACAGTATTATTTTTGACAAAGTGGAGATCCATGGGGTGACGAAAAGAGCAGAGTACTTTATCAGAAGCAGTATTTTTTATCAGAACAAACCATTTTCATTATCACGCTTAAAGAAACAATATTTCAGGTTAACGAGTGATGATAAGATAAAATCGGTTTATCCTATAGCTGAAAAAGATACAATGGGCTCCGGATTTTACAAGCTGAAATTGATGGCAAAAAAAGAAAAAAGTTTTTTTGTTGACATTGGCGGGAATATTTCTAATCGCCCTATAAGTGAAGCTTTTTTGGGATTGCAGTATAATTATCTCGGGAAAATTGGTTTTACAGCTTATGCGAATGGTTATTACGGAAAACTGCATGGGAGTGCACATTCTAAATTACGCTTTGATTTTCCGGGGAGAGTTCCTTTTTATATTGAGCCAAGTTTTACTTATTCACGATGGGATTATTT
>CAZRNW010000486.1:0-3376 GCA_964601535.1 uncultured Flavobacteriaceae bacterium | reverse complement strand
AAAAGCATTTGATGAAACGATTTTAAATTCAGTCAATGATGAAAAATGCTCAGTCAACTACAAGCCGAAAAAATATCCTAAGTTCCTTGCGTACCGACGTAGGAAAAAGAAAAAAGAGTTGGAATGAGAGATATGCCTCTGTGTTCGATAAATTATTTAAGTAGATACTTTCAGAATTTCATCCCTTTCAATTTCAATTTTATTTCCAAAAGGATAATCCTTCAAATAAAAATCAAATGGGATATTATTAATATCAAATTCATTTATCGTTTGTATTAAAAAACAACTCTTGTATTTATCAGGAATTAAAAATCCGAAAATTTTTACACGATTATTTTTAAGAGTGAAATTGTAACAGATGTTATAAAGGTTGTTATCCACAATCCCTAAAACTTTATCTCCGACGTTTGATTGGTCATATAAAAACGTGGCGTAATTAATACGATAAATATGTCCAACTGTTCTTACTCGCAACCGTTGTTCATCATCAGTAACTAATATGCCACGTTCTATTTTCATTTTTTCTTTAATTCAACTTTAACCTCAGAAGGTAATTTGTAATACGACCCTGTTGAAGCATCTATTATTGTGGGAATAGCTCCAACCAATACTAAGCAACCAACTAAATCAATCCAATACCAAGCGTTTACTCCTACCTGAGAACGGATATTATATGTTTCATGATAATAGCCGTCCTTTTCAAACAAGATATTTCTTGCTTTTTTACTTATTTGAACTGTACATGGGGTTTTTCCTATGACCATTGGAGAACCTTTTTTCATCACGACAGAAACCGTTGCATCAGGAGGAGTGCTTTGAAATGAAACATTTTGTTTAGTGCCACTAAATATAGTCGCACAACTTGTCATTAATAATAACATTGAGCATAATGCCAAAGAAATAAATTTTGTTTTCATAGTTTATTTGTTTTTGATTTATAAAAGTTGTTTTCTTGTACAGACATCTTTTTGAATTGTAAATGAACCGTTCCAACTATTTGTACCATCGGTTGCCGAATATGTATAACTTCCAACAACCCAATTATTAAAAACAGCACATCCACTCGCACCACAGTTAGGGGCTGACGGATATTCGCTTGTAATAACAGATGTATTACCATTTGTAGTTACTGTCGTAGTACCATAACCACTTCCTGTTATTTGCCAAAAAATTGCACTGCCCGATGGTGAACTGACATTAATTGAAAGCGAAGCGGAATTGTTTAATTTACTGTTTCTTGAAAAAGCAGTAAGACTAAATTTTTGAGAACCTGTAAATGAATTGCTGATAGTCCAATCAATGTCTTTCAAGTCGGATGTTGTACCATCAGGCAAACTCCAAACATAATGGTCGGCATCCTTTGATGAATTGGTTAAGTGTACAGTTTCTCCCGACAAGTAATCGGTTTTATCAGAAGTAAATCCCGCTTCGGGTTGTTTTTGACAAGCTGCCAATAATGCACAGCATAATGCCAATGGCATAATTTTTCCTTTCATTTTTTCTGTTTTTTTAATGTTAATTAATAAGTACCGTGTTTGACCGTTTCAAATGTAAACAAAAAAAATCATGTGTCAACTATTTGGATACATAATTATAAAATACGGATACACAGTTAATTAGGCATTTGTATCCAATTTGTAGAATTTTGTATATCATGTCCACACATATAGGTAAAATCATAAAAAGCACTCTAAAACATAAGGAAATTGATGTTACCGAGTTCGCCAAAAAAATAAATTACACTCGAAGCAATGCCTACAAGATTTTTAATAAGCAGAGCATTGATACCGACTTGTTGATTAAAATAAACAAAGTATTAGGTGAAAACCTGTTTTTTAATTTTCTGACCGACGAAGAAATTGCCGAATATAAAAACAACAAGGTCAAGGCAGCCGAAGTTTTAAACGCTCTTAAAGACCTTAAAGCGACTATGATTGCCATAAACGAGAAAAAAGATATGGCAAAACGGGTAAAATCAAAGAGGAATACTATAAGAAAAAACAATAGAAAATCGTAAATTTGTAATTATGGGAGATGCTTTCGGTAATTGGTTTATAAATCACTTTCCTTTATTATTTTGGATGACAATAACAGCTATTGCAACAGGATTTGTTATGTGGCAGATATTTAAGTTCAGGAACAGATTTAATGTTGTTGAAAGTAAAGTTAATCCACTTGAAAAATCAGTTAGCTCTTTAGCTTATTTATCCGAAAGAATTGAACTGAAAATAGATGGCAATTTCTTACCAAAACTTGATAAAACAATAGATAAATTGGATGCTACAACCCAATCTCTGAATAAACTTATATTTTATTTGGACGGTAAGTTTGATGGTATGGATTCTAAAATTTTTGTAGTAAATAGCCCAATCCAATTAAGTGATACGGGGTATAAAATATTGGAGATAACAGGAGGAAAAGAATTTGTTGACAAAAATTTAGATTATCTTATAGGTAATTTAGAAAAACAGAAATACAAAACAGCATTAGATGTTGAAACAAATTCAGGGCTTACTATTTACGGAATGAGTGATTTGGATTCATTCACCAAAATTAAAAACTACATTTTCAATAATCCAATTTACAAAACATCGGAATATGAGATAGGACTATCTTTGAACTTGGTGATACAGATAATGGGAATTTATTTAAGAGATAAATATTTGGATTTACACCCTAAGTTAAAAGAGGTATGAGAATAAAAATGGAAACAGGTGATTGTTATTCAATGAGCCATAATGGTAAAACAATAAGATTTAGATATATGAGATATACTTCCATTGACAATACTTATTATTTTCGATTATGCGGTCATTCGGATGAAACTCAGTTTCATGGATTAACTATTGAAAATATTAATAGCCTACGACCTATTGATTGCATGGAGTGTGATGGAGATATTTCAGCCACAGACAAATTAAAACTATAATAGACATTCATTAGACATTAAAAAAGCCTATTTTACTGTGATAAAAGGGATAGGTGCGAAATAAATTACGCCGGACTTGAGTTTGCAAAAACCACACACGACAGGAAATGCATACTGATAATTAACAGGATGAGTATTATACTTGTGCTGATGATGTTTACTTTCGCTTGTTTTGCCCTCACATTTAAAATTTACGCACTTATTTCTTTTACGGTTCCTTTTCTTATCGCTTTTTCAATGGCTCCGTGGTTTAACTCAAAAGGCTGGCTGGCATTTTCCAAATTCTTCTTCTGCTTCGCTTCACCTGCATGTATAATGTTTGTATGCACTTTCAACAGCATTAATCTGGGCGACCGCTTTTTCTTTTTAACTACAGCAACTATCCCAATTCTGTTATTCCGTAAAACGTGGCTGGTTTATCTCATTTTTTTTATGAATGTAGCTGCT
>CAZRNW010000485.1:0-3384 GCA_964601535.1 uncultured Flavobacteriaceae bacterium | reverse complement strand
GCGGCCTTGTATAACGGCGGAAATTTGTTTTCTAAAAAAGATTTTGAGAAAAATAAAGAACACATTAATGCCTTATTGCTAACCGCTAACCGTGCCTCACAAAAAGAGTCGGTCGACCCCATGGAAAAAGCAATTAACAAGACGCATGATGCTTTTTTCAAAAATGAATTGCCGGACTCCACTCTATTAAAGGAATATTCTTTAAGCCGCGATTTACTGGCAATGACGAGGGTGCTAGAAGATAAAGTGAAAGAAATTTCCGTATCTGCAAAAGGCGCGCCGGAGGCCATTTTCAAATTATGTAAACTGAATCAAGAAGAAATTGACAAACATTTAGCTGCCGTAAAAAAATTGGCTGAACAAGGTTACAGAGTGATTGGCGTAGCAGAGAGTTTACATAAAAGCAAAACGCTTCCGGAAAAACAAACAGAATTTGATTTTAAATTTTTAGGGCTGATTGGGCTCGAAGATCCAATCCGTCCAGAAATTCCTCAAGCCATAAAAGAATGTTACGAAGCCGGTATAAAAGTGATAATGATAACAGGAGATTTTCCTGTAACAGCCAAAAGCATTGCCGCTCAAATTGGTCTTGATACTGAAAAAGAAATAATGACCGGTGAAGATTTAAAAAAAATAAGCGATGATGAATTAAGAAAAAAAATTCTTCATGTCAATATTTTTGCACGAGTATTACCGGAACAGAAACTACGGATTGTAGAGGCATTAAAAGCCAATAAAGAAATTGTGGCTATGACCGGCGACGGTGTTAACGATGCACCCGCTTTAAAAGCCGCTAATATTGGTATAGCGATGGGTAACAAAGGAACTGATGTAGCGAGAGAGGCATCTTCGTTGGTATTATTAGATGACAATTTCGCTTCTATTGTTTCTGCAATACGTTCTGGAAGAAGAATATTTGATAATCTCCAAAAAGCGATGGCTTATATTATTGCCATACACATTCCCATTATCGGATTAACTTTATTGCCGGCTTTCTTCACTTCCCTTCCCATTCTGTTAATGCCATTGCATATTGTGTTTATGGAACTAATTATAGATCCTGTTTGTTCGGTGGTATTTGAACTGGAACAGGAAGAAAAAGGTATTATGAAAAGAATGCCGAGAAATGCACATGAACAATTTTTTGGTATCAGAAAAATACTTTCCAGTGCGGTTAACGGTGTACTTCTTTTACTGGTAGTGATAATTGTTTATTTGCTCTCGCTTGATGAAGGTCACAGCCAGGGTGAAGTCAGAGCCATTGCCTTTACCTCCCTTATCATCGGAAACATTTTTCTGATACTTTCAAATCTTTCAAAAACCAGAAGTTTTGTATCCATATTAACCGAAAAGAATTTAGGCGCCATTTTTATTTTGCCTGGAGCTTTGCTTTTGCTTATTCTTGTTATTTCTGTCCCTTCGTTTCAGGAGATTTTTAATTTTGAATTTCCCGGTTACAAACATTTTATTCCGTCGGTTATAGGATCTTCAATCTTATTCCTGCTTCTGGAAATTATTAAGTACTATAAATACAGGAAGACTGTTAAAGCCTAAAAACTATGCCCCATTTTCTCCTTTTTGGTTTGGAGATATTTTACATTGTGGGGATTGGGTGTAATAATAATCGGAATATTATCTACAATCTCTAAACCATAACCAATCAATCCGGCGCGTTTTTTCGGATTGTTAGTCATTAATTTTATTTTATGAACGCCAAGGTCGCGCAAAATTTGTGCGCCGATGCCGTAATCGCGTTCATCCATTTTAAATCCTAATTCCAAATTCGCTTCCACGGTATCGCGGCCTTTTTCCTGAAGTTTATAAGCTTTTAATTTATTCAATAAACCAATGCCTCTTCCCTCCTGGTTCATATACACAATAACGCCTTTTCCTTCCTGTTCTATCATTTCCATGGCGGCATGTAATTGCGGACCACAATCACAACGACAGCTACCGAATACATCGCCCGTAACACAAGAAGAGTGCACCCGCGTTAAAACAGGTTCATTTGCTTTCCATTCACCTTTTACTAATGCCATATGTTCCTCACCGTTAGTGCTTACTTTATAAGCCACTAATTTAAAATCGCCCCAATTGGTTGGCATGTTAACTTCAACCTGACGCTCCACAATGGTTTCTTTTTCTAAACGGTAAGAGATTAAATCTTTTATCGAGACAATCTTTAAATTAAATTTCTCGGCAATCTTAATTAAATCAGGCAAGCGTGCCATACTGCCGTCTTCGTTCATGATTTCAACTAAAGCACCACAGGGTTCAAATCCTGCGAGCACTGCTAAATCAATTGTAGCCTCAGTATGACCCGTACGGCGTAATACACCGCCTGTTTTTGCAATGAGAGGAAAAATATGTCCGGGCCTTCCGAAATCAGCAGGTTTTATTTTTGAATCAATAAGCGCTTGTACGGTTTTCGAACGGTCGCTTGCCGAAATTCCTGTAGTACAACCATGACCCAATAAATCAATAGATACTGTAAATGCAGTTTCGTGCTGAGCAGTATTTTTACTCACCATTAAATGAAGTTCCAGCTCCGCCGCGCGCTCCTCTGTTATAGGTGTGCAAATTAAACCCCGCCCATGCGTGGCCATGAAATTTATCACTTCCGGTGTTACATTACGTGCAGCCGTTAAAAAATCGCCTTCGTTCTCTCTGTCTTCATCATCAACAACAATAATAACCTTGCCGTTTTTAATGTCGTTAATGGCTTCTTCTATAGTATTCAGCTTAATCCCGCTCATAGAGCAAAGGTAAGCTTTTTAGCCTATTTTAGAGCCTAATATTGTACCTTTGTGCTTATGGAAAACACCTTTTTAACCAGGCTAAAACAGCAATTACAGCTGCCTTTGCCGGGTATGGAGGTGCAATTTGAAATGGCACATGTGAGCCGCGAAAAATTAAAACTCGAGGATTTAAATACCTCTGATTATAAAAACAGCGCTGTTTTGTTGTTACTGATTCAAAAGGAAAATGGCCTTCACATTCCGCTGACAGAACGCAATAATTACAAAGGGGTTCATAGCGGACAAATCAGTTTTCCGGGAGGAAAGTTTGATGAAACAGATATCACTTTAGAACAAACGGCTTTGAGGGAATGTTACGAGGAAATTGGTTTAAAAAATGATATTGAATTATTAGGGGCATTAACGCCTTTATTCATTCCGGTAAGTAAATTCATAGTTCACCCTTTTGTAGCGGTGCTAAACGATAAAGCCATAAATTATTCATTACATGCTTCAGAAGTAAAATGTGTGATTGAATTATCGCTTGAGGATTTACAAAAACCTGAATTAATTAAACAAACTGTTGTAGAACCTTTGCCCGGCCATAAATTTAAAACCCCCTACTTTGATGTAGAGGGTAAAGTTG
>CAZRNW010000484.1:0-3401 GCA_964601535.1 uncultured Flavobacteriaceae bacterium | reverse complement strand
TGTGCTTTACCTAAATCATACTTATTCTCCGCACAAAACTTTAATCCAGAATTAATATAATACAAAGCCGAATCATAAACGTCACATTTCCTGGCTATAGCAATGTAAGTATTTATCCGGCCTTCAGGGGTTCTTGTATTTCGTAAAGCCTTTCTTAAACTGTCGCTTACCTGGGGTTGGGAATAATAAATGAATGGTGTGAAAAAAAACACAGTCACCAAAAAAATATAAAAAGCGGCTTTTTTCATTATGCTTCTAAATATACGGGATTAAAGCTCATCATACAATAGGTAAATTGCTGATCAAATTACAATTTTTTCCTCCTAAAGCTTTGTTTCCAGAATAAATTATTTAGATTTGATATTCTCAAAAAAAGCGGGTCATGAAGAAATGTTTATTACTCTTGTTATCAACCGTACTCTCTAATTCTTTTTTCGCACAGAAAAAAATCTCCTATCAATACGATCCCGGAGCAGCGATGCGCGAACATAATCTGGATTTTGAACGTATGCGTTTATGGGTTGAGTTTGAACCGGAAAAAGGCCTTGTAAAAGGAAAAATAACGCATTTTTTTACTCCCATCCGTGCCGAAGTCGATTCTTTTTATCTCGATGGCCCGGGAATCACAATTAAAGAGGCTAAATTAAATGGTAAAGACATAAAATATAAAAACGACGCCGGCGGTATTGCTTTCTTCACCGATAAAAAATTAAAATGGGGCGAAAAGGATAGTCTCGCTATTACCTATGAGGCTTACCCGCGCAAAGGACTTTATTTCATCGGCTGGAACGACCCGAATAATTTAAGCCGTAAACAAATATGGACACAAGGACAAGGCGTTGATAACAGAAATTGGTTTCCGTGTTATGATACACCAAATGATAAACTGCTGACAGAAATTTATGTAAAATTTAATAAAGACTATAAAGTTTTATCCAATGGTGTGAAGCTTACGGAGAAAGATAATAAAGACGGAACAAAAACCTGGCACTACAAAATGAATCATCCGCATCAATCTTATTTAGTAATGTTAGGAATTGGGAAATATGAAATTAAAGAGAGTAAATCCAAATCAGGTATTCCGATGTATTCCTGGTATTATCCCGAATGGAAAAACCGTGTAGAGTGGACTTACAAATACAATGAAAAGATTTTTGATTTCATGGAAAGTGAAATTGGAGTGCCTTACCAATGGGAAACTTATTCTCAAATCCCGGTTCAGGATTTTATGTTTGGTGCCATGGAAAATACAACCGCTACCTTGTTCGGCGATTTTTTTGAAGTAGACAGCCGCAGTTATAACGACCGTAACTATGTAGCCGTTAACGCACATGAATTAGCACACCAATGGTTCGGTGATTTTGTAAGTGCCCGCAGCGGTAATGCGCATTGGCTACAGGAAAGTTTCGCAACACATTATAATACTTTGGCTGAAAGGGAATGTTTCGGTCAGGATCATTTCGACTGGCAAAGAAGGCAAGCCGCATTAGCTGCCATTGGCATTCAGGATAAAAAATCAATTTCACATTCAGAAACATCTTCAACTATTATTTATCAGAAAGGCTCCCAGGTTTTAGAGATGTTGAAATATATTGTGGGTCGTGAAGGATACAATAAATCTGTAAAACGTTATTTATTAGCACACAAATATGATAATGTTGATTCTGATGATTTGTTAAATGCATTTCAGGATGAATTAGGTTATGGTTTGGAATGGTTTTGGGACGAATGGGTTTACAAAGGCGGGGAACCAATTTACAATGTAAGTTTTGATGATTTTACTCAGGCTGACGGCAAACATGTTTCACAATTTGTAGTTACGCAAACACAAACAATAAGTGATATTATTGGTTTATTTAAAATGCCAATTTGGTTTGAAGTTTATTATACTGATGGTACTAAAGACAGTAAAACAGAATGGATTGAAAAAGAATCACACATTGTAAAAATCGTGAATCCATCTGGCAAAAAAATAGATTTTGTTTTGTTTGATCCGAATAGCGAAATAATCAAGACTGTCACTTTCAATAAATCTTTTGAGATGCTGAAGGCTCAGGCTTTACGTGCTCCGAAAATGATTGACAGATACGATGCTGTCTTAGCGATGAGAAAAATTCCTGCCGAACAAAAAAGAAATGTATTGGAAGAGGTTTACAATAAAAATACATTTCATGCGATAAAAGCAGAAGCCGCATCGCAGTTGCTGGACGATAAAACACCGGAAGGAATTAATTTAGTAAAGAAAGCGCTTAGCGATTCGGATGTTCAGGTTAGAAAAGCAATTTTGATGGCGACACGGAATATTGAACCATCTTTATTGCCTGAATACGAAAAATTATTGTTAGATTCTTCTTACCAAACTATAGCAACTGCTCTGGAGAAACTTTGCGCGAATTTCCCTGAGAACACTCAAAAATACCTAGACATTACCAAGGGAATTGAAGGAACAAACGGCAGAAACGTTGAAATAAAATGGCTGGAAATTTCTGCTAACGGTTTAAGCAATCAGGATAAGTACAAAGAAAAATTAGTTGCTTACACTTCGAACTCCTACGAATTTATTACCCGCAGTAATGCGATGAATGCACTAAGGAAATTAAATTATTTTAATGAACCGGCATTAATTAACTGCATCGATGCTTGTTTAAGCAGCAACGGTAGATTAGCAGGACCGGCCAATGAAACAATTAGATATTTTTATGCTCAGGCGCAATACAAAAAATTAATTGCCGATGGTATTAAAAACAGAAACAGTAAAAACTGGGAAAAAGAAATTTTATTCAGATTATTGCAATAAGTAATGACTTTATTACGACACATAACTTCATTAATTAAACTCTCTCCGGAGCTGGAAAAAGAAATCATTTCTGTTTCAAAATCAATTTCAGTTCAGAAAGATACAATTCTGATTAAAAACGGAGAGCGTTGCCGAAATCTTTTTTTTATTAATAAAGGTATTGTGCGAGGATTTTATTTTGATAACGGAAAAGAAATAACGCACTGGTTTGCACAGGAAGATGATTTTGCTACCTCCTTCTACTCTTTCATAACAAACCAGCCTTCACCGGAAACTATTGAGGCCTTAGAAGATTGTGAGTTAACACAGATTTCATTCGATGACCTTCAGAAACTGTATCTTAAATTTCCGGAAACAGAACGCGTCGGAAGAATCATCACAGAAAATTATTATATTGACCTTGAAGAACGTTTCCTTAACATCCAATTCAAATCTGCGAAAGAACGTTATCAAAATCTTATCGGAAAAAATCCCAATTTGCTTCAGCGCGCTTCTTTAGGTCAAATCGCAACTTATTTGGGAATTACTCAAGAAACACTTAGCCGCGTCCGGGCCGAAAAGTGAAAATTCGTTAAGATTATTTGTTTTTGATATTTGTCAAAAG
>CAZRNW010000483.1:0-3404 GCA_964601535.1 uncultured Flavobacteriaceae bacterium | reverse complement strand
ACGAAAAATACATTACCCGTTGGCGGCATTTAAGACTAGACGCAGATTCCAATTTAAAAATTGAAAGCAGTAATGAGTATTATCTGCTTATCAATCCGTCATCGTTCGTTGCCGTGAAAAGTAAAATGGGAATATACGATACCGACGATGTTGCATTGAACGAACTCCAATACGAACACAGAGGCAAAATTCAAATTAAGAACAAAGCCCACGAAATACAATTTGTCCTTTTTATCCAAATAATACCAAACCACTCTTAAAAACAAAAGTCATGGGAGCAACAATGGTAAGAAACGAAATCTATGAGCCAAAAAGATTAGATGCAATCTATCAGAATTTATTGGCTTTACAGGGTAATGGCAGACCACAGGATTATGAAATCAGGGTCGATGACTTTCCTGTTGTAGGAAAGAATAATGATCCTTCACGATTTATGAGCTACGCTGATTTCATAAATGCTGATACACGCTATGTGTCCGTTTTGCTTTATAAGAGTAATGGACAAAGCGACAAATTCTTTTTTCATCTGCAACAAGGCAATTTTCAGAAAACCGATCAATTAAAAGGGTTTGATACGCCTAAACAAAACCTTGTCTCAGAAGGAGACATCAAAGACCAGGTTCGGAAAGAATTGAAGTACGAGGAATTGCTAAAGGAAAATGCCGCCCTCAAAAAGGAAAATGAAGAATACGAAACCATTTTCCGTCAGATGGAGGACAAAATCGAGACTATTCAAAAGAACCGTGACATTACTGTTGAGGGTGCTATCGGTTGGTTTTTATCGGGAGTAATGAAAAGCGATTTCGTTAAAGAAAAGTTTCCCGGAGCCGATTTGTCGGGCTTTAATCAAAGTGAAAACAAAGAGGAAACCTCCAGTTTCAAACGTAAGGGTGAGAATAATATTCAGGACGTTTCATCAGAAGATGAAACAACTGAGTTCAATAATAATTCCATTTCAAGTGAAGACAGAGGTTATATCCTTTTCATAAGAGATATACGCAGTCGTATTGGAGATGTAGAACTCTCAAATGTAATGCACCTTTTGGATTTGATGGCTTCTAATCCTCAGTCAGTCCATTTCGCCATTAAGCAGGTTACAAATTTTTTAAAGCACAAACCAACATCAGAAAATGAGAAAGTTTGAATATGACATAACCGTAAATGCCACAACACAGGCTGAAGCTGATATAAAAATGAAAGCACTCGTAACGATCCTCAACAAACTTACAACTGAGGAATTGCAAAAGGTAGCGCAAGTGGTTAGCAATCCTGTTCAACTGGCGGTGATAAAAGCAAAACTCCTTTAAACAATGAAATGGCGTAAAAGAAATAATAATGCAGATCAGGATGAGGGTAGATTACTCCCGCTCAAAGATCGCCGTATTTTAATTTATACGGGCATAGGTATTATTGTTCTTACCGCCGGGTCATTATTTGCTTACCACAAATACAAAGCGCATCAGGCAAGCAAGGCAGAAGGAAAGGCTTTGACCAATGGAACAGCAGAAAATCTTGCCAAACGACTTCATATTGCTTTTTTAAACGATGGTTGGTGGGGAACTGATGTGCCAATGGTTCGTAAAGTTTTTCAAGATATACCGTTTCAGACTTTTTATAAAGTAGATGTAAGAAAAGCATACGATAAAGTAACTGCGCAAAGTAATTACGCTTTGGATCGTGACCTGTCAGACGAGTTAACAGCAACGGAGCTTGCTGAAATGACTGCTATCCTAAATTCCAAGCCTGTTAATAAGGGAGACAAGCCAGCTTTCACCATGCAAACTGCATACACATTTGCTCACAGGATAAAAGCCGCTTTCGATTACACAATACTTGGTATGCCTTCAACCGATAAAGGCGCATTGGAGATCGCACTTCGACAAATCCCAAGTCTGTATGCTTTCGCAATGGTAAAGGTTGCTTACAAAAAAGAATATAGCCATGAAATCGAGGATGATCTTGATAGTGAACTAGACGTTTTTGATTTCTCGTGGAAAGACATCATTTACAAAAAACCCAGGAATTAAGATGAAACCGAACGATAAGAAAAAATCCAACTTGAAAAGATACTTGTTCTTAGGGGGAGTTAGCATTATCCTGTTAAGTGGTGTTGGTTATTGGTATTTCTTCGGAAGAAAAAAAGACGAGGAAACTTCAATTGAAGAATTCAATACAAATAATTATAACCAAGTTGAAGAACCTGTAAAACCAAAGAAACCTTCACAACCTAAAAAACCTACTTCTGGTTCAACATCTACAACACCCGTTACCACTAATTCTGCGACTAACTCAAGTGTTGAAACCAAAATTATATTTCCTAGCACAAATGAGTACCCAATAAAAAAAGGAAGTAAAAAAGAGTACGTAAAGCAGTTGCAATTAGCAATAATGAAACTTTATGGGGAAAGTATTCTCAAGAAATACGGTGCGGACGGAGATTTTGGAACTGAGACAAAGACTGCATTAAGCTCAAAAGGTTATCCTACAACAGTTGATGAAGCCACTTACAAAAAAATCATGTCTTTGGCTTACCCTCCTGTAACAACAGTTGTTACCCCAGCCTCTATTTCACCAACTGATAAAGAGAATATTGATATAGCTAAGAATCTTTGGTTCTATGCGACAACAAAAAAACTTAATCCGCTTTTAGAACAACTCAAACGAATTAAGAACGTGGCTCATTATGTTAAAGTAAATGAGCTTTTCAAAACTATTCGTCTTAATGGGGTTCGCCAAACTATTGTTAATGGTTCACTTTCAAGTTTCTCAGATAATACCTCCAAACAATTCATTTCGGAGGCTCTCCGCAACATCGGACTAAAATATTATGATGAAAAATGGAATTTATCCGGTGTGGATGAAAGAAAGATCATTACAAGTCAAGAGACTACCATTTGCAGTATTGATGGAAGTTGTAATGTCCGTGTACCGGGTGAAACAGTTTTAGGCGTGGAAGTGATACGAGGAAAATTTAATACACGCTTCCGTGCCTTGAACAATCAAATTCTTTATGTACCAACAAAACACATTCGTTATGTATAAGCCAAACATTGAACAACTGAAAAAAGCCATGAGGCTTAAAGGCTATCCAGTAAAAACTGGAACCTATGAATTAAACATTATCGGCATCCGAAATGATAATTCAAAACCAAATTCTTTTGATGACACGCTTTGTGTTTTGTTTAAGGATGAATACGGAGACGACACGCTACTAACGTTTTCCTGTACAACAGATCCCGGCTTGTACTGGCTTCAGCACCCTTTGAATGTAAAAGGATGTGCCATTATGAAAGAAGGTCATTACCATGAGGTTTATATGATCGGAAAGCATAAAGGGTACAAAGCCCTTCAGCAAATAGCACCGATAAAATTTGTCAGGGACAACGATAAAGATGCGGAGCTTG
>CAZRNW010000482.1:0-3424 GCA_964601535.1 uncultured Flavobacteriaceae bacterium | reverse complement strand
TATCATAATAAATATTTGAAGCAAGCTGGTATGCTTCTGAAAGCGCAACCTTGTTTTGTAAATTTTTTAGTAAATCAATGGCACGGTTCACATTCACAAGTGCACTGTCCTGATACCCTTTTGACAAATAAGCCCCGGAAATCAGAACGAGGACACCGGCAATACCGGGTTTGTCATCAATCGATTCCCTTATTTTTTTTGCTTTGTAGTAAGATTCTAAAGCTTTATCATAATTTCCTTTCTTTTCCTGAACCTGTCCGATATTAGCCATTGATAAAGCACAAGATTGTTTCTCGCCTACAATTTCAAAAAGACTGTGCGACTGCATAAAATACTGTATAGCTTTTTCATCATCACCCTCCGTCTGATAAATATGGGCGAGATTATTAAGGGTGGTGGCCTGATGACGTTTTTCTTTTTTTGCCTCGAAGATTTTTAATGCTTTCGAAAAACAATTCACCGCCGCCGCCAAATCACCCTGATTTTTGTAAATGGAGCCAAGGTTTAGTAAGGAAATACCGACACCTAGTTTATCATTATTTTTTTCTTTTACATCAAGAGATTTTAAATGATACTCAATTGCTTTTTCAGAATCGCCTTGCTTTTTATAAATATCAGCGATGTTGTTTAATGAAGCGGCAATTCCTGTTAAATCATTTAACTCTTTCTGCACTTTCAGGCATTCTTCGTAAATTTTTAATGCACCGGCATAATCACCCTGTATCCCCGACATTTCATAACCGATGTTGCTCAAAGCATAAGATTTATTAATGAGATAAACCTTATCATTCCCGCCTTTCTCAGCCATTGCTAATCCAACGCGGTTATAAGCTGTCCACAAATGTTCATCGCCTAATGAATTTGCCAGAAACATTACATAGCGGAGTTTAATTGAATCGTGATTCGCTTTATGATAGAGCGGTAAAAGTGAATCCAGAAGGTATTTATCCTGAACCGAAAGCTCTGAAGGATTTACTTTATCAATTATATACCATTCCTTTCCTTTTTGTTGTGCGAAAACAAAAGAGCTGAACAGAAGGGAAAATATGATGAAAAACTTTTTCAAATCAGTAGTAAATATAAAAAAAACGGGCTCATAAAGAACCCGTTTTAAAATTATGTTTATGAAAATAATTAAATGTGAATAACCTCGCCGTAAGCCGCAGCAGCAGCCTCCATAATAGCCTCGCTCATGGTAGGGTGAGGGTGAACTGTTTTAATTAATTCGTGTCCTGTTGTCTCTAATTTACGGATAGCAACGGCTTCTGCAATCATTTCGGTTACATTGGCTCCGATAAAATGCGCGCCAAGTAATTCACCGTACTTCGCATCAAAAATTAATTTCACAAAACCATCAGGCGAACCTGCAGCTTTTGCTTTTCCTGATGCAGTGAAAGGGAATTTCCCCACTTTAAGTGTATAACCCGCTTCTTTTGCTTTCTTCTCAGTAAAACCAACCGATGCAATTTCGGGCTGACAATACGTACAGCCGGGAATATTATTATAATCCAGCGGATCAACATGCATACCTTTTATTTTTTCAACGCAGGTAATTCCTTCTGCACTTGCAACGTGTGCCAATGCCTGGCCGGGAACACAATCCCCGATAGCATAATACCCAGGAACATTGGTTGCATAAAATTTATCAACGATAATTTTTCCTTTATCCGTTTTAATTCCTGTCTCTTCTAAACCAATACCTTCAATGTTCGATGCAATTCCTACTGCCGATAAAACAACTTCTGCATCCAATACGACATCTCCGATTTTTGATTTTACTTTTACTTTACATTCTGCACCTTTTGTATCTACACTTTCAACCGAAGCTTCGGTCATAACTGTAATACCAATCTTGCGGAATGATCTTTCTAAATTCTTTGATACTTCTTCATCTTCAACAGGAACAAGATTCGGTAAAAATTCAACAATCGTCACTTTTGTTCCCATGGTTGCATAGAAATAAGCGAATTCAACACCAATGGCACCTGAACCAACCACTACCATTGTCTTAGGTAATTTTGGAAGATTCATCGCTTCTCTGTAACCGATAATTTTTTTACCATCCTGAGGCAAGTTTGGTAATACACGAGAGCGTGCTCCTGTTGCAATGATAATATGTTTTCCGTCGTAAGTTGTTACTTTTCCTTCGGCATCTTTTACTTCTACTTTTTTTCCCGGCTTCACTTTGGCCGTTCCCATGATGACATCAATTTTATTTTTCTTCATTAGAAACTGAATGCCTTTGCTCATGCCATCAGCTACATCGCGGCTGCGTTTTATTACAGCATTGAAATCAGCTTTGATATTATCAGCACTGATACCGTAATCTTTCGCGTGATTTAAATATTCGAATACCTGCGCACTTTTTAATAAAGCTTTGGTTGGGATACAACCCCAGTTTAAACAAATACCGCCCAGATTTTCTTTCTCGATGACAACAGTTTTAAAACCTAGTTGGGAAGCGCGGATGGCAGTCACATAACCGCCGGGACCACTTCCAATAACAATGATATCGTAACTCATAAATTGTGTTTTACAGAATGCTAATTTAAGATTAATATTAATGGGAAGCGGATTTTCCCCTAATTAATTTGGCTTGAAATTCAGTCTATTATATGGGGTAACGAGCCTCAGGAACCACTGACAAATCGCTAAACTCCTTCTTCAGGAATTTGTAATAGCCGGTAATGGCAATCATGGCTGCATTATCGGTGCAAAACTCAAAAGGCGGAATGAAGACTTCCCAGTTTTGTTTTGTTTCCATTTCTTTTAGTTGTTTCCTTAATTCAGAGTTAGCGGAAACCCCTCCGGCGACGGCAATCTGTTTTATACCGTGCTTTTTTGACGCATCAACAAGATTACTCAATAAAACTTTTACCAAATGATTTTGATAAGAAGCACAAATATCATTCAGGTTTTCTTGAATGAATTTTGGATTTTGTTTAACGTTATCCTGAATAAAATATAAAAACGATGTTTTAATCCCGCTGAAACTATAATTCAAATCAGGTACTTTTGATTTGGAAAAAGTAAATTTATCAGGATTCCCTTTTTGTGCATATTTATCAATGAGTGGTCCGCCCGGATAAGGCAAGCCCAAAATTTTCGCAGCTTTATCAAAGGCTTCACCAACGGCATCATCAACGGTTTCTCCCAATAGTTCAAAATTCAGATGCGAATTAACTTTTACGATTTGGGTATGACCTCCGCTTACGGTTAAACACAAAAAGGGGAATTTAGGCGTCTTAAAATCTTGAATCTTGAATTTTGAATCTTGAATAAAATGTGCGAGAATATGCGCTTGCATATGGTTCACTTCAATCAGAGGAATATGTAAGGCAAGGGACAAAGATTTCGCAAAACTTGTTCCTACCAATAAACTTCCCATTAAACCCGGTCCGCGGGTAAAAGCTATAGCCGAGAT
>CAZRNW010000481.1:0-3424 GCA_964601535.1 uncultured Flavobacteriaceae bacterium | reverse complement strand
TCGGTTTCTTTTTAACAGTGATTACTTTCGCTTTAGAGCGTTTCATTACTATTCAAAAGGCGAACGGTAAAGGACAAACCGACAAGTTTGTTGCCAAGATTAAAGAATTAATCGCGAATCATGATTTTGACGGAGCTAAAGCTGAGTGTGATAAACAAAAAGGCTCTTTGGCAAATGTTGTTCACGAAGGAATTACTAAATACCAATTCGTTCAAAACGATGCTTCAATGGACAAAGAAGCTAAAGTTCACGCTATCCAAAAATCATTAGAAGAAGCGACTGCTCTTGAATTACCAATGTTATCAAAAAACATGGTGGTTATTTCCACTATGGCTTCAATCGGAACATTAGCCGGTCTTATCGGAACGGTTGTTGGTATGATCCGTGCATTCGCGGCTTTAGCTAACGCAGGCGCTCCTGATACAGCTGCTCTTGCAACCGGTATCTCTGAAGCACTTGTAAATACATTAGTGGGGATTTTAACTTCTGCTTTTGCTATCATTTTCTATAACTTATTCAGTAACCGTATCGACCAGATTACATACGCTATGGATGAAGCCGGATTCTCAATAATCCAAGAATTCCAGTCAAGCGGAAAGTAAACGGCCTGTCATCCTGACGCAAGTCAGGATCTCCAAAATTTTTAATAAAAAATTTTGACGGGGCTTATGGAAAATTAAATAAGTATTCATCTAAATATTAAACACGATAAAGTAGAGCAAAGCACACTTTATCATAAAACAAAATAAAATGTCAAAGAAACCATCTAAAGGAGGAGCACCGGCACTGGACATGACGCCCATGGTGGATCTAGCTTTCCTATTGGTTACATTTTTTATGTTGACCGCTGCTTTCCGTATGGCAGAGCCTGTGGTGGTTGACCCACCTTCATCAATCGGTGAAATTACTTTACCTGATAACCATATTATGGTTACCATTGATGACAAAGGCCGTGTGTTTTTCGGAATCAATAATCCTACCGCCAAAATGGCTGCCCTCGAAAAGATGGGACAGAAATATGGCGTTGCTTTCACTCCAATGCAAATTAAAAAGTTCAGCGGATTAGCAAGCTTCGGTGTGGATTTAAAAGATTTACCAAGATACATTGATGCCGGCGATAAAGAGCGTACCAATTTTCAACCAATGAAAGGTGTACCTAATGATACATTAAAAAACCCGCAGCTTAAAGACTGGATTTCCTTTGCAGGAACAGAAGCCGTAAGAGCTTATAACGATGCAAAAGAAAAAGCAGAAGCTGCAGGAGCAGATTTTAAAGCCGAGAAACCACGCTACGCTATTAAGTGCGACGGTTCAACTAAATACATGATGGTAAAAGATGCTATTAAAGCGTTTACCGATTTAAAAATTTATCAGTTTAATTTAATTACGTCGTTAGAAGGCGGAGGAACAGTTTTAAATCCCCATCCTTAAAACGATAAAAAATTATTAATTAAAAATATTATAACATGGCAGAAATAGCAGAAGGCGGCGGCGGTGGCCACGGTAAAGGTGGCAAGAAAAGGGCCAAGAAACAGTCCACCAGGATTGACATGACTCCCATGGTTGACTTAGCGTTTTTATTGTTAACGTTCTTCGTATTAACATCAACGTTCAGTAAACCAAAATCAATGGAGTTAACTTTCCCTGCACCTCCAAACCCAAATGATCCGAAAGTTGAAGTAAAGAATGGTATTACTTTTCTTTTAACGAAAGACAACCGGATTTTTTATTACGAAAAAGAATTTCGCGCAGTGGCTGATGCAAAAGGTCCGGCTACCGAAATTAAAGAATTAAATTTTTCGCAAGAGAGCTTACACAAATTCATGCTGGATAAAAACAAATGGATTCAGGATGAAATTAAAAAGCTGGACGGAAAATTAAAAGCAAAGCAAATGGCTGACACAACTTACAAACGTTTGGTAAAAACCATTAAAGTTGATAAAGACAGAGCTTACACTTATTTAATTAAAACTGATGATAAGGCCACTTACAAAAATGTAATTGATCTTATTGACGAATTAAATATCAATCTGGTTGGAAAATATGTTATCACTGATATCATGAAATCCGAATTAGATTTGGTTAACGCTAAAACAGGAGGTTAAAATGTTACAGAATTGGAATGACCTAACATTAGACGCACGTAACGATTTGGTTTTTGCAGGCAGAAATCAGGACTACGGCGCCTACGAATTACGCAGAGCTTATAACAAACGCGTAACAATGATTATTGGCGGTGTAATTGCATTTTCTTTTTTGCTTTACGGCTTAAAAATGTTTGTTGATAATGCCGGTAAAGAAGTAGACACAGCAGTTGACATGAGCAATATCGTTGTGGATTTAACTCCACCACCACCGGCAGAAGAAATTCCACCGCCACCACCACCGCCACCGCCACCAATGGTTGAAATGGTGAAGTTCGTGCCGCCGGTTATTAAAGATGATGCGGTTGAAGAAGAGCCACAAAAATTACAGGAAGATGTAAAAGACGTAAACGTTGGAACAAAAGATCAGGAGGGTGAAAAAGATTTACCTGTTGTACCAACTGAAGATACAGGACCGGGTGAAGCAGCAGCTCCTGAAATTTTTACAGTGGTTGAAGAGATGCCTGAGTTCCCGGGTGGAGCAATGGAGATGATGAAATACATTCAGAAAAATGTGCAGTACCCTGCCATGGCACGTGAAGCCGGCATCAGCGGAAAATGCTTTTTGAAATTCGTTGTGAGCGGCGATGGTGCTATAAGCGATGTGACAATTTTAAAAGGTGTTGCAGGTTGTCCGGATTGCGATAAAGAAGCCATGCGTGTTGTTAAGTCAATGCCGAAATGGAAAGCAGGAAAACAAAACGGTCGCGCTGTATCAGTGTTCTTTAACTTACCAATTAACTTTACTATTAAGTAATTCATTGTGACTTCGACAAGCTCAGTCACCAAATAAAACTATTAAAGCCCTTCGGAGACGAGGGGCTTTTTTGTTTGTGCCTTCGACAAGCTCAGGCACCATGTTAATAGAAAGAAATGGTGGTTGAGTGTAATCGAAACCACCAGAAACACAAAAGCCGCTCCAATTGAAGCGGCTTTTGTTTTAGATGCAACGGTGCCTGAGCTTGTCGAAGGCACTGATTTAATTCACCACCAATTTCCCTTTGCTCACAACAGTTGTATTATTGTAAACACTGTAGGTATAAATTCCTTTGGAGAAATTATTTAAATTAATTTCTGCTTTTCCGTTTTTCATTTCTGTAACAGAAATATCTCGGCCTAAAATATCTGTAATTTTTACTTCGCAATTTTTTTCAAACATTAAATCACTTGCTTCAATGGTTGTAAAATCGTTTGCAGGGTTCGGGTAAATTTTACTTTCTACAACAAGAGGATTAATTTCAGTTACTCCGGCAAAAACTTCGGTTTACAGGCGACGGTAA
>CAZRNW010000480.1:0-3428 GCA_964601535.1 uncultured Flavobacteriaceae bacterium | reverse complement strand
CTTCACCATTAGCATCCTTACAAATAATTGTGGCTTCGAATTCTGAGTTTTTAGGACAAGAACATAAAAAAATTTGAGTGGCAAAAAGCACCGCGATAATTTTAACAGACGTTTTCATTTCTTTTTATTTATAGTGAAGCGTACTCGTTCTGCTTCACTTGTTTTTAGTATAGCTAATTTACGATATTTCACTGTTAAAAGCTCAAATCCTTACTAATCCATAAGCCCCTTTCACTAAATCTTCTGCTGAGCCGGATTAATGGATTCAGACATAAAACGGGGTCAAAAAAGCAGGTAAATTGGTGGAAATCAAGCTTATCTTTTTATTGTTCAATGGCCTAAAATTTGTATTTTTGGGACTTATTTTAAAAATGGCCAAGTTCAATCCCCTCAAGGTAAAAGACATAAAACGTGAAACGGCAGATGCAGTTTCAGTTGCATTCGATGTACCTCCAACATTACAAATTCCTTATCAATATAAGCAAGGTCAGTATATTACTTTAAAACTAAATATTAACGGTGAAGAATTGCGCCGTTCTTATAGTATTTGTACCAGTCCGTATACCGAAAAAGAATTACGTGTTGCTATTAAAGAAGTAAAAGACGGAAGGGCTTCGACTTTCATTAATAAAAAATTAAAAGTTGGTGATGTAATTGAAGTGATGACACCGATGGGAAGTTTTCATTCGGTTTTATCGGGCGGCAACAAAAAAAATTATGTGTTGTTTGCAGGCGGAAGCGGGATTACACCAATGATGAGTATTTTAAAAAGTATTCTTCATATTGAGAAACAAAGCAATGTTACCTTAATTTATGCGAACCGCGATGAAGAGGCAACTATTTTTAAATCAGAATTAGAAAAAATCGCTTCAGAAAATAAAGAACATTTTAAATTAATTAATGTTTATGATGCTCCTAAAGGACAAGTGAGCGATTTGTATAAAGGATTAATTACTCCTGATAAAGCAAAAGCATTAATTGAAAGTATCAATGGCGCTAAGGCGGATGAATATTTTATTTGTGGTCCGGGCCCGATGATGGAAAATGTAAAAACTACATTAGAAGGTTTAAAAGTTGCCAAAGAAAAAATTCACATCGAAAATTTTACTGCGGTTGCTGATGCTGTGGCAAAAGCAGAAGGGCTTGGTAAAAATGTAAAAAGTAAAATTACTGTTCTGCAATACGGTATTGAAACCAATTTTGATTTGGAAACAGAAGGTTCAAGTATTTTAGATGCCGCGATTGACGCTGGTGTTGATGCCCCATTTAGTTGTAAAGGTGCAGTATGTTGTACCTGCCGTGCCAAATTAATTGAAGGCCAAATTAAAATGGACGCAAATTTTGCATTAACTGATGCTGAAGTTGCTGAGGGATTTATTCTTACCTGTCAAGCGCATCCTTTAACAGAAAAAGTGATTGTGGATTACGACGCTTAGTTTTTGAATCCTTAAATTTTTGAATTTTTATTTTGCGTTTCCGCCAAAGGCGGACCGGGCTGCTCCTGGCTCCGCTTCGCTCCGGTTTTTTACCCCAGAAGGCGGTAAAAGAACTAAACCTTCTGCATCCCTAACGCGAAACAGTTTTTTAAAATTGCTACAATCTGTAGCAGGGTTGGCGACAGCTCCGCTCGTGATTACGCTAGCGCGTTAGAACATTTCTCTTTTAAGGAATTTTTTGACTCGAAAAACAGGGGAGAAAAAACAGTTCCGGAATAAAAACTCAATTTTATTTATCAAGCCTTGATAAGGTTTTATCAATGTATTTCTCGGGCGGCAACATACTCCTTTGAATTCGCCTTGCGTAAAGTATACTATCCATAACTTCCTTCTGCTTTTCCATTACCAGCTCTTTTTGCCGGGTAATAATTTCGTTTTTCTTTTGATTTTGACGAAGGCTCCTGAAAATTACAATCGCTAATATCAAAACCAAAAATAATCCTGCTGAAATTGATGCAATAATTATTTTATTCTTTTCCTTTTCCTCATTAACAATCACATCTTTTCTGGCCTGCTCAGCTTTTGCTTCGGATTCTTTTTTATCGAACTCATATTGCATTTGAGTCTGAACGGTTTTTTTTGTGTTTTCCTCGTTGTTCAGACTATCTCTGTAAAGGATATATTTTTTATAATTTTCGAGTGAGCTTTTATGGTTTCCCGTAAGGTCGTCGACTAAAGATAAATTCTCATAGCAAAATCTTATCTCTTCCATCGAGCGGTTTTCTTTAGATAATTCTAAATCTTTAACAAGCCATTCCCTGCCCTTCGCAAGTTTGTTTTGCATAATATAGGTTTTACCAATGAATCCATAATTGCCGGCAATACCCTGCACATCCTCCAATTCTTCAGAAATTTTTAAGGCCTCAAAATAATTTTTTAAAGCCTCTTCAAAATTTCCTTCCTCAACATAAATGGTTCCTATATTGCTGTAACCAGCAGCAATACTTGGCCGGTCCGAAATTTCTTCATTTAACTTAATTGCGGCTTTATACATTTTAAGGGCTTCCGGAAAATTATTACTTTCTTTATAATTAGCACCAATGTTATTATAAGACGTTGCCATCCCTTTTTTATCGCCCAATTCTTCCTGTATTTTTAAGGCAATAAATAACATTTTTAAAGCCGCCGGATGATCTTGCTGGTAGAAATAAACATTAGACATGTTACTGTAACAATACGAAAGTCCAATTTTATCATTAAGCTCCTCTTTTATTTTTACCGATTCAAGGTAATTTTTAATCGCTTTTGGATAATCGCCGGTGAAATAATAAATGTTTCCTAAATTGTTGTAAATAACTCCTAGTCCGGGCTTGTCATTGATCTCCTTCCTTAAATTAAAGCAAATAATATAATTCTTAAGGGCTTGATTATAATCCCCCTGGTTCCTGAGAATATTTCCTATATAGTTATAACAAAAAGCCAGGTTTTTTTTATCTCCGGTCTCTTCAAATATTTTAAGCGCAGTTGAATAACTCTTAGTTGCTTCGGGGTAATTACCTTCATTATAATAAACAGTACCAATGTTATTCATGGCCTCTCCTATTCCCTTAATATAATCCAGTTTTTTAGCCAGCACTAAAGCTTCATTGGCATATAAAAGGGAAGAGTCATGCTTATGCTTTAACCAAAGTTTAGTGCTAAGGAAGTTTAGCGTGTTTATTCTAGATGTATCTTCCTTCCCGGATTTTAAAACCCGCTTTAAAGAATCCATTACTACGGCAGTTCTGTCAGCGGCTTGTTTATTTTGGGCGCTAGATAAATGGCAAATTTGACTAATTAAAATAAACAGGAAAATGTATTTATGTATTCTAATCATTCCTTTATTTAAAACTTAAAGCCTAAACCGATAGTCAAATGATTCCCACTAATGTAAAGCGAGGAAGGGGTGAAAGAATCTTTTAGTAAATAAGACGAGAAACCATAGCGGTAAGT
>CAZRNW010000479.1:0-3430 GCA_964601535.1 uncultured Flavobacteriaceae bacterium | reverse complement strand
GCGGCAAGTAACGCGCGGACAATTGTATAATTTGAGTCCGATTTTTACAGAAAAATTACCTAGCGGACTTTACCGTTATACAGCCGGTATTTATAATGTGAAAGACCATTTAAGTACCGACAGAGCGAGAGTGAATGGTATTGGAATAAAAGATGCTTTCTCTTCAGCTTATTATAATGGCAAGAGAATTACTTTCACCCAAGCTGAACAGATAAAGAATGACAGCGTTAATTTAAAAATGGAACCTGAGAATCCTATTGTTTTCCCTGCAGTGGCTGATGCCGTTATTACAAATAATACAGGAGGAGTTACGCCAACCGTTACGCCTTTCAGTAATGGAGTTACTACAGGTCCTGCCCCTACTGCAGAAAACGGCGTGAAAGTTGGAGAAGAAGGTGTTTCTTTTAAAGTACAAATTGGTGCGTACAGAAATCAGGTACCAGCGGAAATAGCTGCCAATTTCCAAAAGATTAAAGAATGGCCCGTAGATAATAAACTGATTAACGCACTTTACATTTATACTGTAGGAAATTTCAGCGATGTTAAATTCGCGAAACAATTAAAAGATCAAATGATTGGTTTAGGAATTGGTGATGCTTTTGTGAGTGTTTATCAGAACGGAAAAAAACTTTCTTACGCTGAGGCGGCGCAGTATCTAAATAGGTAATCAAACTCTTTTTATCACCCTCAACATGTGTGAGTACTTCTTATTCTCCGAATGAAAAATGCCGTAGTGGTCAAATTTATCAATGCGGACTTGTCCGGATGCGTGAATGATTTCAGTATTGCTTAAAAGAATGCCAACGTGAACAATTTTACCTTCCTCATTATCAAAAAAAGCTAAATCACCGGCTTGTGCTTCTTCTACAAAACTTAAGGGGTGACCTAATTCCGCCTGCTGCCAGGCATCACGCGGAAGTTTATAACCGTTTAATTTGTAAACTATTTGTGTGAAACCGGAACAATCAATTCCAAAAACAGTTTTGCCGCCCCATAGGTAAGGAGCGTTCAGAAATAATTTGGCAGTATTGATAATTTCTTCAGATGTTTTCTTTACAGAAGTGCCGGCAGTTTTTCCTTCAAAACCAAAAACCAGATTCTCAACTTTACATTCCTTATTAATAAATCCAGGTAAGGTTGAGCCCATTGGAATCGGAAAACTTAAACCTGTTGTTTTATTGGTGATTGTATGAATTAAATCAGAGATGATAATTGGGCTTTGGGACTCCAATTGTTTAAAAGCAGACTCTGAAATTTTAGTGTGCTGTAATTTATTTATCCAGCCTTCGTATTTATCGAATGCAGTAATTATTTTTAACCAGCTTTCGTTTTGATTGGTAATTGTATAATGCTCGCCAAACAATAATTGCGTCACCATCTCAGAGGTACTTGAGGCCTCTTTACGGCAAGGAACAACGCTTAGTAAACAAATTCCGTTTTGCATTAGCAATTTTCAATAACCATGGCACTTGCTCCGCCGCCGCCATTACAAATTCCGGCTGCACCGTACTTCGCTTTATTTTGTTTCAGTACATTTATTAAAGTGCAAATAATTCTTGCTCCTGATGCGCCTAAGGGATGTCCTAATGAAACTGCTCCACCGTTAACATTTACCTTACTTGCATCTAATTTCATTAATTGCGTATTTACAATTCCAACCACAGCGAAAGCTTCGTTTAATTCGTAATAAGAAATATCACTTTGTTTTAAACCGGCTTTTTCAATTGCGCGAGGTACAGCTAAACTTGGTGTTGTTGTAAACCACTCCGGCGCTTGTTCAGCATCTGCAAAACTTTTAATTTTTGCGATTGGTTTAATACCCAAAGCATCTGCTTTTTCTTTGCTCATTAAAATCACTGCAGCAGCCCCATCGTTCATTGTAGAAGCATTGGCAGCAGTTACAGTTCCGTCTTTTATAAATACAGGTTTTAAAGCAGGAATTTTCTCGAAGTTTACGTTTTTGTATTCTTCATCCTCTTTAAATTCAACCTCACCCTTTTTTGTTTTCACAATTAAGGGAACAATTTCATCTGCAAATTTCCCTGCGCTCCAAGCTGCAGCCGAACGTTTATAAGACTCAATTGCAAATTCATCTTGTTGTTCGCGTGTAATATTTTTTTCTTTAGCGCAAAGTTCAGCGCAATTTCCCATTGTGAAATTTCCATAAACATCTGTTAAACCATCTTTTGCTAAACCATCAATCACAGAACCATGTCCGTACTTAGCTCCCCATCTGTTGTTATCAAGATAATAAGGAACCTGACTCATATTTTCCATACCTCCTGCAACTACAACATCGTTGTCACCCAACATAATGCTTTGTGCGCCTAACATGATTGCTTTCATGCCTGAGGCACAAACTTTATTTACTGTTGTACAATGTACCGAATCGGGCAAGCCGGCAAATTTTGCAGCCTGACGAGCCGGAGCCTGACCAAGATTCGCTTGCAAAACAGAACCCATGTAAACCTCAGTTACTAATTTTGGGTCAAGATTAATTCTATCCATTGCGCCTTTAATTGCAGCCGCACCTAATTTTGTTGCAGGCACACCTGCTAATGTTCCGCCAAATGATCCCATTGCTGTTCTTACCGCAGAAACTATATATACTTCTTTCATATCCTTATTTAATTTTTAATGACGTTAAATTTACGGTTATAGGTCTAGTTTCATAATACCGTTGGTCGAATTTGACTAACAAAAAAGAGAGTTATCAACACTTCGACAAGCTCAGTGCAAGCAGTTTGGCTTTTAAGGAATTACATCAGAACAACCTTATATTTAGCTGCCATTTTCTGAATTTGTTCGTCGCTGATATTATGAATATTTTTCCCCTTATGGTGATTTTCTACAGTAAGAACAAAAACTTTGTACTTGAATTCGGAAGCCATTTTGAAATAAGGTTCCATCTCCCACTCTAATGAAAATACATTATCAATAAATATTTTTGGGCAATCTTTTTGCATTGCTGACTTTGTATTTTCTTCACATTGCTTATAGGCCAAATGATTTTTATCGAATTCGAATTTGTAATCACCGTTTGTTGCGGTAAAAAAATCATCCACAGAAAACACAGGATATTTCCCGTTTTCACTCAACTCTTTTGCTAAAGTTGTTTTACCTGAACCGGGAAGGCCGCGAAGAAGAATTAAAGAATTCATTACATATTCCTTCTGTACTGTCCACCAACTTCAAATAACGAGAATGTAATTTGACCAAGCGAACAATATTTTACAGCTTCCATTAATTCAGCGAAAATATTTTTATTCTGAATAGCTGTCTCCTGAAGCTTTTTCAATACTTCAACAGACTTTTCTTTATGAGAAGCATGTAATTCTTTCAGCATGCTAATCTGATATTCTTTTTCTTCTGTTGTTGAGCGGATAACTTCTTTAGGAATAATAGTTGGAGAACCTTTTGAACTTAAGAA
>CAZRNW010000478.1:0-3432 GCA_964601535.1 uncultured Flavobacteriaceae bacterium | reverse complement strand
AAATGAAGATTTGCCCACAGCGTTGCCTTGGCAGCCTTCATAGAATCCACTGGATACTTTGTAAAGCGCACCATACTTAGTTGGCTTAATAATATCGCTAATTACGCCGCATCCTGTCAAAAATAGCAAACTAATGCTTAGTGTTAAAAGTCTCATTCTTCTCCTCCATATCGTAACTCCACATAAATGTTTTCATGATTCCAAACTCTGCAGCATTATGAAAGTGCTCATTCATCTGCAGTAAACCTACTTCAATCTCATCTACCGGAAAATCAAGCTCAATAACGGCATAAGCTGTAACTTGCCTTAAAGACCCAGTAAAGACACCTCTAGAACTTAGAATCTGGTACTTATCCTGACCAAGATCACGAAGTGTGTAACCAGAAGACTTTAGCTGAATTGCTTGAACCATGTTTACTCCTTATTAACTGACCAATCTTGTACAGTATACAGTTATTTTTCAACAAAATGCAAATTATTTTTTTAATCTATTTAACCAAAGGATTCTAAGTATTTAGGTTAACCAAAGAAATTGATTATTAAAAATAATTTTAAATGATCGGATTTTATATGATATAAAAAATTATAAATAAGTTAAAAAGAGGATTAGCCAAATAACAAGGATACCTCGTTAGCCCTTTGGCTAACGGTTCTATGATATAGTAGAACTAGGAGATAAGGGTACTATGTTAAACGAAAACGAAGAAAAATCACTAGAAAGATCAGATCTCATTATTGAGGGAAATACGGCAACTTGGGATATGCGTTTAGACGGCGATATTCACGGTACCTATGTAGGTGCTTTTCGTTTTAAGTGTTATTTAAGCCCTTTACACCAGATAGCAGCAGATCGTGAGCGACGTGAGTTATTGGGTAATCAGCCTCTTTATGCGTCTGAACATGAATCCTTCCTAGCTTATGCTTTAACTCAGCTTAAATACCGTATCATAACTTGCCCTCCTTTTTGGGCTTCTTCTAACCCAGCTACTTTGGCTGGCGATATTGCCGATGAGAATATAATCGCTGCAGTTCTAGACGCCGCTTTAGGTGCTGAGATGAAATATAAGTCCCAGCTTAAGAAGAAAAAATTAGATGCTATCTCTCGAGCCAAGGCTTCGACTGAAAAATTAATGACCGTTGAAGAAGACGAGGACGAGAATGAAGGCGAAAGTCAAGAGAGTTAAGATACATCCTGAAGCCTTCTTTAGCATTATGGCTACTGATACGGCATGGCGCGTCAAAAGGGGAATTCCTAAAGGTGCCAGACTTCGTGGATTCACGGTAGACCCATACACACAAGAATTGAATTTATTTGTTGAAGATGACTCTTTTGAGTTAGTAGATATAGGAACGGTATGTCCCATTCTGGAGACTGAATTCCGCAAAATCCAATGATAGAATTTAAAGAACTTCTAGAAACATGCCAAGCTGAAGCCATTGCTAATCGTATGGCCCCAACTGAAGAAAGCGTGTGGCGCAGTATATGTCGTAAATACTCTGAGCAGTTTCATACGCCTTTGGCTCAAGTATTAGAGATGGACCCCGAGCATGTGATCCTAAATGTTTATGAATCTCAATCTGAAGATATGGACATCGAAGACTATCAGAAGCTCGAACACATTATGGATACCATTAAAGGCATTGAAGATCCTGATTATGAAGCCAAGAAACAAACGGAACAGGATGAGTTTGATCGTCAGGCTGAGCTTGAAGAAGAAGAGCGTATTAAGTCTGGTAAAGCCGTACATAAGTCTTTACAGAAAGACCTGGATAGAAAGAAAGCCATTGAGAAGGGCGAGCCAGTGGAGCCAAAGAGACCTACTGGCGGGATGATTAACTTGGATTATCTGTCGAAGCAGGATTCTGAAGGTTAAAATCGTTTTCTTAAAATTTTACCAATTGTTTTTCCAATCACCAAAAATTCTTCGTGCGTGAATAAGTCATTTTTTGACCAATTACATATTTTGCAACAAACCACGCAATTTTCTTTGGAGTATGCTTTATTAGGATCTTTGCGATCCAAATTATATCCTGTTTCGCCCCTGTAATGTGCGGGAACATGAGCTAACCAGTGAATTTTGCTTTGGCAGTAAGTACAATTGTTTATTTTCGTGAATTTTAAAAATTCTTCGTAAGTTAAAGTATTTTCTATATTTTTAATAGATGAATTTTTCTTGATTCTATTGAAAATGATCCCAAAAGGTCTACCTTTTCTATGACAAGAAGTGCAGTAACCAGTGGATCGCTTTAATTGACTCGGAGCAGCCCCTACAGTAATTTCATTCGTGCAATTCTCTGTAGCACACTTGAAAACGTATAGCTTACGGTTATTATTCCATTTTTCTGTTCTAATAGCATTTTTAGGATTTAGTTGTATTTTGTTTTTCATACTTATATAGATTACTACTCTAAGGTATCCTACTCAATAGGAAGTCATTTTCTTGGGTAAAAACAGGCGGTTCAAAACTTGCCCATATTTTACGCATTATGAACATTTTACCATTAGAGTCTTTCTCTTTGTTCCATCTAGGATCTTTAACTTCAATTTGTTCTTCTTTCTCTTTTAGTATTAGACGACCACGTTTAAATCCTACTGGATAATCATTCCAGTTTATTCCCTTTTGAAACATCATTTCTTGAAGTTCAGAAGTATTCTTTTTGTTTAATTCTTTATGGCTGTATAAAGTCTGAGCACCCATTTGGATACTATTTCGTGTAGCGTCCTGCTGCCTCCATACGAAATAATTGAAAGTTTCCTTAGCATATGGCAACTGAAAAACTCTTGAGTCAAAATAGGCAACTTTGCTCATTGGCGCTAAGATGTCTTCATCAAGATACATGCCAATATTAAAATGGGCTGTAGCTATAGCGGCACTAATAGAAGTCATCTTTTGTACGTTGCCATCAAACCACATATTAGTTTGCGGGCTTTCAAAGTCCGTAAGCAGGATTGATATCTCGTCAGACTGAACATATGCAAGCTTTGCACCCTGAATAGACTCACAAAGCTTAATAGCTGTTTCATCCATGATGCGCATCAGATTAACATCGTAGGGACGCTCAAAGCCTTTAGTGTAAGTATGGAAGGCCTTACCGTCTAGTCGAATGATCGTGTAAGTACGGCGCATTAAATGCGTCTGCGTACGACTTTCATAGTCTTCCTTCATTCTTTGGCCAATAGCTTCCTTACCCATTGTCTTCACCTGCTATTTTTTTAAGTGTTTGTTTCATTAAATCACAATATTCATCTAACAATTTTCTATGGTCAGCTTCTTTAGACCAATAACCTTGTTCTGCAATAATATTCATAGCTTCAATACACTCAAGCAACTGCTCAGCGATTAGGACACTTTCGTTGGCGGCGTCATACTGATCTCCAGCAAGATGAAACAAATATTCCTTAGCATCAAGCTTTCTCGCCTCAATATACTC
>CAZRNW010000477.1:0-3433 GCA_964601535.1 uncultured Flavobacteriaceae bacterium | reverse complement strand
ATGGATATAGGAACTTTAGTGCCATCACCTGCCGTTGCATACAAGCGTTCCGTAACATAATCCGCGGCATTATAACCTCCCAATACTTCCTGCTGCTTCATCAGTTTCCTGGCTTTTGTTTCCATGTTATAATCATAAACAGATGATGGCGTGGTCATTGAACTGTATCCATAACGGAGTGTGGTACTGTTGTACTCTGCATTTCCGCTTGTATAAGCATCGTAAGCAGCTTCTCCGAAATCAATATAATATTCCGATTTGTTTTTTACATTTTGCACACGCATGGTTACTAATCCGTTTTTGCGTTCTTCTATTACCAGAAAATCTTTAAACTCGGTTACACCTTCAATCAAAACATCTTTCCGGTGCGGCATCACTTCTTTCCAGTTCTCAGTGCCTGTTTTATCAAGCGGACATTCCATTAATTTAAAATTCAATGCGCCATCTTTATTGGTGCGGATTAAAAATTTATCCGCTAAAGGCGTAACGCTATACAAAACATCTTTCATCCGCGGAGCAAACACTTTAAATTCATCGTTTGGTTTGTCAGCGTCGATTTTTAATAATTCACCTTGTTGTGTGGCGCTGGTATAAATAAAAATATGCTTTCTGTTTTTACTTTTGTAAACGCCTATGTAATTGGTTTTGTCTTTCTCTTCATAAACTAAAACATCCTTTGTAGCATCAGTTCCTAATGCATGCCGTTTAATTTTTTCAGACAAAAGTGTTACTTCATTTTTCGAGGTGTAGAAAATTGTTTTGTTATCGTTGGCCCATGTTGCTCCGCCCGTAGTGTTTTTAATTTCGTCTTTTAAAATTTCTCCGGTCTCTAAGTTTTTTACATAGATGGTGTATTGACGGCGGCTCACAACATCCACGCCGAAAGCCAGCAGTTTATTATCTTCACTGATACTGAATCCTGAAGCTGAATAATAGGCGTGACCTTCCGCCATTTTATCAACGTCCAGTAAAATTTCTTCTTTTGCATCCAAGCTTCCCTTTTTACGGCAATATTTAAAATATTGTTTGCCATCTTCAGTCCGTGTGTAATAATAATAACCATTGCTGAAGACAGGAACACTCTCATCTTTTTCCTTGATACGCGCTTTCATTTCGTTGTACAAATCTTCCTGTAATTTTTTAGTCGGACTCATCACTTCTTCCAAATACGCATTCTCAGCTTTCAAATAATCAACAGCCTTGGTGCTGTCCGGACCTTTTCCGAAATAATCATACATCCAGTAATAAGGATCGTTCACTTTATCGCCGTGCAGGTCGCGGATGTGCTCTTTCTTTTCGGCAACCGGGGGTTTTGCTGTTTTAAATTGTGCGTTCATGTTGAGTACAGGAATTAGTAAGGTAAATACAAGGATGTTTTTTTTCATGAGTGACTTTTTAACGTAAGGGATAAAAATAATCATTCCCATTGTAAAACAAGAGGAAAAACAGAATTATTACCTAAACCTATTTTAGGTATTTTTCGAGCCAGGCGTGTACTTCTTTATAAAAAAACCGGCTATTCTCTGCCTTTGAAATCCAATGGTTTTCTTCAGGGAAAACGATCAATTTACTCGGTATTTTCTGCCGCTGCAAAATATGCCAGTTCTCAATGGAATTATTGATAGGCACCCGGTAATCCAATTCACCAATGGTAATTAACATGGGTGTTTTAAATTTATCAGCATACATAAAGGGATTTTGTTCTTTCCATGTTTTTGCTTCTGTCCATGGCAAACCGCCATTCATTAACTCTCTGCCAAAAATACCATCACTGGTTCCCCATTGCGAAATACTGTTCACCAAACCGGCGTGACAAATCAAAGCTTTATAATGCGTGGTTGTTGCCTGCATCCAATTCGCAAGATGTCCGCCATAACTGCCGCCGCCTGCAGCTTGTTTGCTTGCATCAATAAAGGGAAAACGTTTTATGGCATCAGCAGCTGCCGCATTTATTTCTTCGCCCGGACCTTTAAATGGGTCGAGTTGAATTTCCTGAGAGAATTTTTCACCGTAACCGGTCGAGCCTGTATAATCCGTCATGATTAAAACGTAACCGGGCTTGGCAAGTAAATGCATATTCCAGCGGTAACCCCAGTTTTCTTTCCAGGAACTGGATGGTCCGCCATGCATCACCACAAACAAAGGATATTTTTTAGAAGCATCAAATCCTGCGGGCTTTACAATCATACTGCGTATTTTTTTTCCGTCAGCTTTGCTGTACCAAATGGTTTCTATGGCGGGTAAATCAAGCTTCGCAATTTTTTCAGAATTAAAATCGGTTAAAACTTTGTGACTACCGTCTTTATTAATAAGAACAATTTCTGTGGGCAAACTAGCGCTTTCGTAACCGGCAACTAATTTTGTTTCCCCATCAGTAGAAACGCTGATATTACTGTAGCAGCCCGTTTTTATAGTACTTAATAATTTTGCATCGCCGCCCTTAACCGGTAAGGTGTAAATTTTATCCATTCCCTGATCTTCAGCACATAAATAAATTTGTTCACCTTGTATCATAAAATTATTTATCGGCCGGTCGAGTTTATCAGCCATCACTGTTTTATTTTGCATGGAAGGCCAATCGAAACGCGTTAATTTACTGAGATTATACATTTTTTTATTGTCAATCACAGTCAGGTAACAAAACAAATATTTTCCGTCTTTGGTTACACGCGGATTGCCAAAATCCTGTTTCTCGGTGGTGAGCTGTTTTTCGGCACCGCCGCTTACAGCTATTTTATATAAAGCGGAAGGAGGATCCTGATAAACTGCAGTATTTGCTTCGGTTGTTGCGGCAAAAATAATTTCTTTACTGTCGGCACTCCAGCAGGCATTGTAATATTGAAATCCTTCCTGTTTACTAATAGCAACATCGGTAAAAATATCTTTGGCAACACTTTTCTCTTCAATCGACTGAACAAAGAGATGCGTTTTTTTCTCATCTATCCATTTATCAAAATCGCGGATGGGGAAAGAAGTGTAAACCCTGGCGTTGTATTTTTGTTTTTTCTTTTCCTCAGCTGCTTTTTTATTGCAGGAATCAGTATAACAAGTAGGATAGACATTACTTTGAAATAAAATCATTTTTCCATCCGGACTCCATTTTGGAGAGGATGCGCCTGTGGTTAATTTAGTAAGACGCTGGCCTTCTCCGCCTTCTTTAAAGTTCATGATATAAATTTGCGCCACCTCATCGCCATCGCGTTTCGCAACAAAAGCAATGTATTTTCCATCGGGACTCCAGCAATAAGCACTTTCTCCCGCTTTACCTGCAGTTAATTTTCTGGCTTTTGCGCTGCCATCGGTTGGCACCACCCAAACATCATTCACTTGTTCTTTCTCATCGTAAGAAGGTTCAGTTACGCTAAAAATAGCGTGTTTTCCATCCGGACTAATTGCAGGAGCACCAACACGTTTTAAAAGCCAAAGGTCTTCG
>CAZRNW010000476.1:0-3440 GCA_964601535.1 uncultured Flavobacteriaceae bacterium | reverse complement strand
AGAGTTTCATGACATCCCCCTAGCCCCCTTGGAAGGGGGAATTATAAGGTACATTTTGTAATGCAATCAATTATGGATTGAACTTCGTTTTCCTTCAAATCAACATATAAAGGTAAACGAACCAGCGTATCTGAATATTTTTCTGAATTGGGAAGATTGTCGCCGGACGCGGCGAAAGAGCTTTTATGTAAGGCCTGATAATGAAAAGAGGCCGGAATATTATTTTGTTTGAGATGAGCGATCAGTTTTGTCCTATCCTCAAGTGAATTGCAGGTGAAATAAAAAATACTGGCATTATGCTCTTTTGACGGAGGAAGCGTAATGTTCTTATTACCTTTCAATCCTCCGTAATACAAATTCCAAATTTTCATTCTTGAACTTTGAATAAAATCAAAAGCCTCTAACTGAGCGTATAAATAAGCTGCTAACAAATCAGAAGGTAAAAACGAAGAACCTATATCTGTCCAGCCATATTTATCAATTTCCCCTCTGAAAAAAGCACTTCGGTTAGTTCCTTTTTCTCGGATAATCTCCGCGCGTTTAATAAATTGTTCATCATTGACAACTAACATCCCTCCTTCCCCACACGAAATATTTTTTGTTTCATGAAAAGAGAAAGCTGATAAATGTCCGAAACTACCAAGTGGTTTCCCTTTATAATTACTTCCTAAAGCCAAAGCAGCATCCTCAACAACATATAAATTATGTTTATTGGCCAAGTTCATAATCTTTTCCATATCGCAAGCAAAGCCTGCATAATGCATCACTAAAATAACTTTGGTATTTTTTGTAATGAGAGATTCCAATTTATCCGCATCCATATTCGGGGAATCAGAACAAGAATCAGCAAAGACAATTCTCGCGCCACGTAGTAAGAACGCGTTAGCTGTAGAAACAAATGTAAATGAAGGCACAATCACTTCATCACCTGCTTTAATGTCTAAAAGAATCGCTGCCATTTCTAAAGCATCCGTACAAGATGTGGTCAGAAATGTTTTTTTGAAACCAAATTTCTTTTCAAACCAAGCCTGGCATTTTTTTGTGAAGGCGCCGTCGCCCGAAATGCTTCTGCTGTCAATAGATTGAGAAACGTATTCTTTCTCTTTCCCTGTTAAATATGGAATGTTGAATTTCATTAATTCAGATTGTACGAGATGTTTACTTTACTGCTAATGTAATTATTTATACCATTTGATTCAAAAAATTCTTTCTTACCCAAACTAATGTTTCGATCCAGCTTTGTAAATAACTCTTCCTTCGAATAAGCACAAATATTCCGGAATGGACTATTGATTAAAGGGAAGTCCTTTTTATCAATTGGGGCTAAAATAGTTTTAAAACCTAAATTAATTCGTTCGAACATTATGGTAGAAAAGAGTGAAACTCCAATGTTCACTTTATTGAATGTGCGTGTTGAGTTAATTTCTTTTCCCGTTACCTCTACCCTACTCATTATCATGGGTTCTAAAACAGAATTATAGTAAGAGATGGTTTCATTAAATATCTCTTCCGTTCTTCTTTCATACGGATGCGTAAAAATAACCAATTTTAAATCCGGGTTCGCGCTCACATACTCCGAAATATATTTCAATACTTCCTCCTCTGCATCAAAAGAACCGACATCCGCTATCGAGTGATTTAACTTTTTTCTCAGCCAGAATGCGCTGCTGTAAAAACCAATAACATTTCTAGAAATTTCGAAACTCTGGCTATTGTACAAATGCAAATAAGCCCCCTGTGCTTCGGGTAACCAGGTTTCTGTTTCCGTATAAAACATCGTCTTTTTGTAAGCTTCCAATTCTTCCCTCTGATAATTGAAACACAAAATTATTTTATCCGCTACAATTATTTTATTGGCAAATGTAAGCGGGACTTCACTTGTTATTTTATTTACCTTAATATTTTTCTTCATTAAAAGGTGGGCCAGCATATTTAAATCTTTTTCATAAATACTGAATACATAAAGCTCCGAAATATTATTTTTTCGAAGAATGTAAAATAAATTCAGCCACTCAACACTTTCCTTAATCAGTAAAGCATAAGCCGCCCTGTTTCTCGAAAAAGAACCCAGCCAGAAGAAAGAAAAAAGTTTTGCAGCGAGAATGACACTCCAAATTTTTTGTCCAATTGTTGCAGAACCGGATAACAAGCCGCGGTCTAAAAACAAATCAGGTTTTACACCGAAAAGAGAAAGATAGTTTACCCTTTCATCCATCCCCTTCATAGTTGAGTCCAGCACTGCTATGTTTCCATTACCAGTTTTCCCTATTTCCGCCTGCTTTTGAAACACAGACTTTAAAGTCTTAAAATAAGTTTTAAATACAATAAAAAAGTCGGCCTTTGCCGACTGAGGTAAACGGAACGATTGTTTACTGAATAAATAAATAGAGGAATAATATAATTTCGGGTGAAGCGCTTTAAGTCCTAATATATTAATAAACCATCCGGTATAAACTCTTGTTATAATTAAAAAGTAAGAAAAAATCATTTACTAAAGATTTGCTCCAGTTCTTTTTTACTAATGTTACCCTCGAAAATAATTTCTTTGGTTCGCTCAGCGCCTAAATTAAATAAAGCATCAATAATACCCATATAGGGTACAAATTCACCCCACAACTGCTGATAAGAAGGGTGCTTGTATTCCTGAAAATAAATGGAGATATTATTAGAGTCAAATAAATTCTTATCTGCGTAATCTTTACCTAATGCACCGAATACAAAAGCATTTGAATCGGTTTTTTTACAAAGGTCAATAATCAAATCTTGTTTTTTACTCTCAATATTCAGTTCTGACAACTTTTTTGTTTTTGGGGTAATTTTTAATTCTTCAAAAAAGAAATTACTTGATGACTGAATAAAATCGAAAAGATTATTAGTCTCGCTTAAATAATATTTTTCAAAGAAACCGGAGTATTTATCAAAGTGAGGCGCTTTCTTATAATTCAGCAATAAAGTATTCCAATGTTTCTTCTTCCAGTTCGATTTTGAATCCATTTGGATTTCGTTGATTTGTTTATCCAAATGTCCTTTCATTTCAACAGGAATAGTCAGCCACGCTTCACCATTCGAGGTTTTGATTTTATTCCTATTGGTAAAACTGTTTTTCTCGAACTGCACAGAATCCAGCATCACAAAATTATCGGCCAAAGCTATCTTATGAAAATAACCTAACCAAGGCATATAAGCAGGCTGATGCGCCGTAAGAATCATTTATTGGATACTGCGGATTAACATGAACGCTTCTGCATACTCCTTTCCAACAATAACACCATTGCGCTGACATTGTATCTCCAATGCTTTAGGCGAACGCGGATGCGGATATTTACGTTTTTCAAATTCGTAACTCTCCATGCCTTTTATTTTAGCATCAACATCTTTCTTCGACACTTCTAAAAATAAATTAGGTTTGAAATAATTCGGATGATTGAAAGCCTGCCACT
>CAZRNW010000475.1:0-3449 GCA_964601535.1 uncultured Flavobacteriaceae bacterium | reverse complement strand
CTCTTATTTTAGTCATAAAAATACCTAGTCAATATCTCCTGTGATAGTAAAAGACTTATCAAACGCTGTGTTGGGCACCGCAATGTGCCATCCTTTCAAAATAAGATCGGCATGCTCCCGACCGGAATGCTCAATTTTTCCTTTGACATAGGCCATCCCGTTATGGACAAAGCCAGTTTGGGCATGATTGGGCCGGTTACGTTCGCCAGCTTGAAGCTTTAACGTTTCTCTTTTATAGTATGGCAACGTTGGATCGGTTTTTGTTCCAAAAACTTTAATGTTGGGCGGAATAATAAAAGACTTGTCTACTGGAATAAAAAACCATTCCCCTTGACGCTTAACTTTTTTATTTTTACTTTCTGCGCGTTTAACAAGATCGGGTTTAAGAGATTCATACGCCTCGTTAATTGTTGAGGCTAGTTCATTTGGCAATTCAACAAGAAACGAGTTAAAGATTTTATTTTTAATTTCAACCCGATCAATGTCAAAAAGAAATCTTTTTCCATCAACTTCAAAAAGACTTGCTCCAGTAAAATGTCTTTTTTCAACAACGGTTTTATAATCGTTTTTAATAAGTTTTGTTACTTTAACTTCGATATGCTCCTCTTTTCCTCTTTCTAGAATCTTCAAATTATCTAGATTTAAATTTGCTTGACTAAATACAGAAAATGGGATCATTGGAACACGTTTACTCAATTCATCTTGAATCGGCGTAACTTTATTATTAAGCTTTTCTCTTCCCCATGCCAGTCGTCTACCAATAAGCGGTAAAATAGAAGAGTTACCGACAACATTACCGTTAATACGTCTAGCAATTACGTTTTCGGACAGATAAATAATATCAACGTAATAAATGGACTCTCTTATTTTTTTAGCTTTCCCTTCAACAAGGGCATTAAAATAATAGTTTGACGGCGGGTAATCCTTTCTCAATGATTTTTCTATAACTGTTCTGTAAGCGAGGGCATCACCATTGATTAAATATTTTCCAAACTTGCCCTTGATTTTCCCTGACAAAAACGCATCGACAGCTTTTTTATATTGACTCATTGTATAACACTCCCAGATTTTTCTAATTCCCGAATTAATTTATTTTTTTCTAGATTTTTTTGTTTATACAGTTCACGTTTTTCTTTATTTCTCTGTTTTTCTTTTTCCCTTTGTTCAAAAATATCGTCAATTTTTGGTTTAATTCCTTCAATTGTTTCGACAAAATTCATAAATTTCCGATAAATATCCCCATCGAATTTTTTGCTTATTAAGCAATCTTCGCCGTCGTGTTTAGGAATTCCGGTAATTTTAGCCAACGCAATCTCAACTGACATAGATTAATCCGATCATTATTAAAATATAAACCAATTGAAAAAACATTCCAACACAAATTAATCTAATCATTGACACTTTCATAATATTGCCTATTATACACTTCTCTTTCAATAACAAATTTGTCCCTAACCGTAAAGTTAGTTTTTTCTTCACCTTGCCAATCAATAACGGAAAACGTTTTTACCTTTCCATTTTTTTGTAAAGTAACATTTACTTCGTAATCGTCTCCATCGGATAAAGTTATTTGAAAAATATGGTTAGACATTTGTTCTCCTAATGTTTGTATTGCTCCAGCAAAGCAACTACTTCTTTATTGCCGTAGCGCGCCGCCCATCGGAGAGCGTAGCTCTCCTTAGCATCGGCCCTAGCGCCGGCCTTTAAGAGCAGCTCCACGACAGCGGCGTGGCCTCTTTCCGCCGCCCATCGGAGAGCGTAGCTCTCCTCGGCATCAGCCCTAGCGCCGGCCTTGAGGAGCAGCTCCACGACAGCCGCGTGGCCTCTTGCCGCCGCCAATCGGAGAGCGTAGCTCTCCTGGGCATCGGCCCTAGCGCCGGCCTTTAAGAGCAGCTCCACGACAGCGGCGTTGCCTCTTTCCGCCGCCAATCGGAGAGCGTAGCTCTCCTCGGCATCAGCCCTAGCGCCGGCCTTTAAGAGCAGCTCCACGACAGCCGCGTTGCCTGTTTTAGCGGCGAAAATTAAACATTCTTCTTTATCTAACATACAAAAACTCTTTATTATTCATTTTATACGTCAAAGTTTTCAAATTATTTTTACGCATAAAATCCAAATATCCCTCGGGAGGAATTTCATATCCCAAATTAGTCATTTCGCTTTCCCGAACAGGCATTTTAAACACTTTTTCCAGAATATTTATAACGTATTTAATATATTTAGGGTGAATTGCCCCATTTCCTTTTCCCTTGATTTGTTGCACTGCGGAATTATTTTCAACAACTTCCAACGTTGCGTGCGGCATATTTTTTGAATCGCGCAAAGAGTAAACACTCGTTTCTGATTTTCCATAATATGATGCTACACAATGTCCCATCAAAAAACCTTCGCGTTTAAATGCGTTTTCTCCGATTAATTTGACAAGTCTCATGTTTTTCCATCGCTTGACAATTTTAACATCTTCATTTGTTTCCTCAATATTACGTCCTTTTTTGGAATTAGCTTTCAGCCATTTTTCCGCATTAGATTTTGCTTGAATATATGACATTTTTCTAAGACGATTCGGCGCGGCGTCGCTATTTAAATAATCGAGGATGTGCTCGATTTCTCCCTGATTTTCTTGATTTTTTTTAAGATAATTGCTTAGATTACTTCCAATCCAATTTTTGACTTCAGACTTTTCGGTTTGTTCAAGGTATTTATTAATCATATTATTTGCTCCTTTTAAAATTTAATACATTTTTTAGATAATTAAACGCTTTTTTTCCTTCTTCAATTTCGTTTTGTATACAATCTAGTCTACCAAAATTTTTGCATCGGTTGATATATCTAATACTTCTGTCTAAAAAAGTTTCATTAGATAAGTTCATTCTGTCGAAAATATACATCAAACCAACTTCGGCTGTAATTTCTTCTCTGTAATATTCCTACGATGTAAAAGAGCCTCTTTGTGGCACATTTTTAAATACACTTCTATTTAATCTAGTTTTATATCCAGTCCAATGTGAAAGTTCGTGCAAGTATACAAATTTTAAGCTGACAACATCAACAAATTGTTGCGGTACATGGACTGTTATTTCGTCAAATATTGGGCTATACATACCGTAGTATCCCATATTAAAAAAAATGTCCTTAGTAACTGGGGCGGGCCCGCCTATTTTATCAACAAAACTCATTAATTCGCAATATAAATTCTTATCAAATTTATTACCAATTAAACATTTATAGGCATCATTTTTTATAATTCCTGTAACTTTTTCCAATGCCGATTCAACTTGCATAAATTAACCCAATCGTAATTAAAATATAAATCAATTGAAAAAACATTCCAACACAAATTAATTTAATCGTTGATGTTTTTTACCTCATATACTTATTAATTAATGCAACTACATTATCATGCCCATTCTCAGCAGCCCACCTAAGCGCGTCGTCATCCCGCGCCCGAACGT
>CAZRNW010000474.1:0-3454 GCA_964601535.1 uncultured Flavobacteriaceae bacterium | reverse complement strand
GACCCGGAATCAAAAGGCGGCTTTCACGGCCGCTTTTTGATTTTTGAAACTCTGTTATTGGCCCAAAGGGTATCTAAATCATTATCAAAAAGGGCGTCAGTTTTAGCGGATAAGAGAAAAAAATAGAGACGCAGGTTAAAATACAGATAAAAGAAAGGACCTGAAGAAAAAAGCATTTTAACCCTCTTGATTTTGTAAGGTAAGTGTTCTGCTGAAGCTGAATTTTTGAGCTCTCTTCCGAATAAAACCACCTCAAAGCCATGTTCTTTCAGTACCGAACAAGTTCGCAGAACTCTCTGGTCGGTAACCAAATCGTTAATAACACTGACTATTATGGTTTTTGGCTTAGTTGTAAACAAGGTATTTGTTGAAATTGCTCTAAAGATAAAAAAATAAAAGCTACCAATTGCGTACTTTTGAATAATGGCACAAATTCTCGGAAATGTCAGCTTAAAACAACTTAATACCTTCGGGATAGAGGCTTTTGCTAAATTTTACGCTGAAATAAATTCAATCAGCGATTTACTGGAATTAATTAAGAACAAAACATTTATCAATTCGGAAAAATTAATTTTAGGAGGTGGCAGCAATATGTTGTTCACGAAAAATTTTGATGGCTTTGTTGTAAAAAATAATTTAAAGGGAATAAAAGTAGTAAAGGAGGACGAAGATTTTGTTGAGGTGCAATCGTCAGCCGGTGAGGTTTGGCATGATTTTGTGAGGTGGTGCATTGAAAAAAATTATGGCGGACTCGAAAATTTATCGCTCATTCCCGGATGTGTGGGAGCGAGTCCTATGCAAAACATCGGGGCTTATGGTGTGGAAATAAAGGATGTATTTTCGGAATTGGAAGCATATGATATTGTAAGCGGAAAAAAACAAATCTTTAACAAAGCACAATGTAAATTCGGGTACAGGGAAAGTGTTTTTAAACGGGAGCAGAGAGATAAATTCATTATTACTTCTGTAACCTTCCGCTTAAGTAAAAAACCAAAAGTAAACACTTCGTATGGTGCAATCAGTTCAGAGCTGGAAGCAATGGGTGTAAAAGCCCCCGGCATAAAAGAGGTTTCGCAGGCTGTGATTAATATCCGCAGCAGCAAATTACCTGATCCGAAATTAGTTGGCAATGCCGGAAGTTTTTTCAAAAATCCGGAAATTGAGAAAAGTATTTTTCAAGGATTAAAAATCCGCTTTCCAAGTATGGTCGCTTATGAAATGGAAAATGGAAAATACAAATTGGCGGCCGGATGGCTGATTGAAAACGCAGGATTAAAAGGATACGTAAGCGGTAATGCTGCAGTTCATGATAAGCAAGCTTTGGTTTTGGTAAATAAGGGCAATGCAAGCGGAAGCGAAGTTTATTCTTTATCAGAACATGTGTTGCAAACTGTATTTAATAAATTTGGAATTACACTTGAACGTGAAGTAAATATCATATAAATTGAACTGGGTCGACTTTGGCATATTCTTAAATTTGTTTTTCAACGGGTATATTTTGTTCCTGAAACAATTACCTTTTGAATTTTACATCACTTATGTTCCCATTATTATTCTCTTGTTTTTCTTTATTGCGAAATACCGTTTTCCCAGAGAGCTTTTATTGCCACTTACTATGTTGCTTGCAACCGGTATTCTTAATATTCTGATTGATAATGATACTTTCGGTAATTTCTTTAAAATATTTATTAATCTTAGTGTAAATATTATTTTTTACAGGTATGTAATGGAGTATTATGATTTCGACGTAAATAAAATATTCCGCATGTATCTGGCCGGAAGTTATTTTGTGTGTATACTGGGTCTCATACAGGTTGGTTCGTATCTGATTCATTTTGAGCCCGGATATAACTGGCGGATGTTTTTGCCGCTTAATAAATGGAATTTTCACATTGGCGGAATTTTCGGCATACGTTTAAACAGTACATTCACTGAACCTTCGTATTTTGGATCTTCCATTGCACCTGCATTTTTTATTGCACTGTATGAATTATTTTTCAAAAAAGAAGTTTTTTTAACTAAAACGAAATGCTTGGTCATCATAGCGGCTTACCTCCTGACTTTCTCCTCACTGGCTTATATTGGATTTTTCGTTACAATTCTATTATTCGCTTTAAATTATGGTGCATTGCGTTATTTTTTCTTTGCTGTGCCGGTTGCCGTTATTTTGTTTTCGGTGGCCTATACAAATGTGAAAGATTTCAAAGTGCGTATTGACGGGATGAAAGCATTATTTGTTGAAGGTATTGTTGAGAAAGAATTGTCGGGCGAATTAACGAAGGGCGCAAGGATGATGCGGGTAAGCAGAGTTCTTCAGAAAATTCACGGTTCTTCATTTGTATTGTATAACAATACCCATGTGGCCATCCAAAACTTTAAGCAAAACCCGATTTTCGGGAGCGGATTAGGTTCACACGAAATAGCTTTCGAAAAATACAACCTCAATTACATGCTTGGCGGTATTTACGATTTTAATGCACCTGATGCCAATTCCATGTTCTTACGAATACTTTCTGAATTGGGAATTATGGGCGTGTTGTTTATTTTCCTTTATATTACGAAATTTTATGTTTCAAAAAATCTGGGTAGCGAAGAGGATGAATCGTATTGGCTAATTTCTAATGCCGTACTCGCAATTATTATTACTCAATTACTGCGTCAGGGCAATTACACGTTTAACGGATTTATATTTTTCGGTTTCATGTATTATTATAACCGCTTCAATTATAATTCTTATCTGGAAAAAAAGAGGGAAGAGGAACTGAAAAATGAAACAGAAGCGGTTCAATTAAATTAGTCATGCTGTTTAACTCAGTTTATTTTTTATATTTCTTCATAGCTGTTACAGCTCTCTTTTTTTTACTGCCTCATAAAACCCGCTGGATGCTCTTACTCGCAGCTTCCTGTTTCTTTTATATGTTCTTCAAGCCGGAATACATCCTTATTCTGGCGTTTACAATCGTTATTGATTATTACGCAGGTATTTTTATTGAGAGGCAGACTGAAAAGAGAAAAAAGAGAAAATATTTAATTGTAAGTCTCGTTGCCAACATCGGTGTACTGGCAGTTTTTAAGTATTACAATTTTCTCAATACAAATATTACCGGTTTATTTAATTTGTTTGACGCGGAGAACCCGATTCCTTATCTGAATATTATTTTACCAATAGGTTTGTCGTTTCACACTTTTCAAGCCATGAGTTATACTATTGAAGTGTACCGGGGAAATCAGAAAGCAGAAAAACATTTCGGTATTTATTCTTTGTATGTTATGTTTTATCCTCAACTGGTAGCCGGACCCATTGAGCGCCCTCAGAATATTTTGCATCAGTTTTACGAAAAGAAGGAATTTAATTTCGATAACGCGCTTTTAGGAACCAATCTCATTATACTGGGATTATTCAAGAAAATGGTGATTGCCGACCGTCTTGCAGTTTATGTGAATGAAGTTTATA
>CAZRNW010000473.1:0-3466 GCA_964601535.1 uncultured Flavobacteriaceae bacterium | reverse complement strand
AAAAAGCAAATAAGATATTTAATACCCCCTAAAGCAAAGTAGAAATTAAAGGCCTTATCTCTTGTTACAATCAATATCCATCTCAGAATTTTTCAGTCAGGTAGGCTAAACATTATTCATAATATTCGTATCTCCTGAAATACTGTGAACAACAAGGCATTTCAAAACAGGGATCGATACCAAAATAACTGGTCCAACTTTTTATAAGTCTACCGTTTTTATAAATGTTTTTTTCAATAACCTTGTTGTTTTGCTTCTTAATAAGCGGAAGTCCTATAGGGTCGTACTCATAGATTACCTCGTTATTGTTTCTGTAATTTTTTTCTTTTGAAAGCAAGTTTCCTGAATATTCATATGAAGTTTCAAGTTCATCGTCTCTATACATCTTAACCAATTTGCCTTGTTTATCATATTCGTAATTGTATTTTCGGATATTATAGTTGCATTCTTCCTTCTTCGTTGTCATCTGTCCATTTTGACTATATGTGAAGTTATATTTTGTGTTATTTCCTTTGTCATCATCATATCGTTCGCTTATTAGTTTCAGATTTTTATCATATTCAAAAACTCTTTTTCTTTCAAAATTCATTCCGTCTCTAAAGGAATAAAATTCCTTGGACTCTAAAAGTCCGAGGTTGTTATAATTATATTTTATCCGCGATTGTTCAATTGTATCGAAGTAGGCCGAAAGTTGTATCAAGCGATTTTCCTTGTCGTATTTAAGATCGAGTCTGGAAACTAATTTGTTTGTGTCTCCTTGACAGAAGGAGTAAACTGTTTTTAAAGGAAATTTAAAGTGTTGTTCAGCCGTTTCTTGGCTGTAGCAAAAGTATCCAAGAGTCCAAATATTTATAGCAAATATGAAGATACTTTTTCTCATGCGGTTAAATTAAAATTTATTGCCCGGATCTATCCTGCTGGCGCCACAAATAAATAATCAAATTCGGCTGAGGGGATTACTTTATTTTGTTTATATAAATATACAAATTCCCGCCAACAAAAAACCCGAACTGTTTAAGTCCGGGTTTTTAATTTTTTATTGAGAAAGATTTTATTTCATCAAAGTAACATGTCCTGTTAACTCGTGACGTTTTTTCTTTGTGTCAATTACGGTTACTTTCCAAACATATACGGAGTTCTCAATTATTTTTCCTTTAATGGTTCCGTCCCAGCCTTTGTAAATATCATCTGATGTAAATATTTTTTCTCCCCAGCGGTCATAAATTTGCATTTCAAATTTATGGATGAAATATCCTTTCGCCTGGAATACATCATTTAAACCATCGCCATTCGGAGTAAAAGCATTCGGTATATAAATAACATAAGCCGGATCAATTACAACTAAACGTTGTGCAGTATCAGTACAACCAAATTGGTTTCTCACAATTAAAGTGGTCATGTAACTGGTTGCAGCTTCATCACTGTATGTATGAGTAGGGTTGGTGTGAATTGTATCAACCGGACTGATATCGCCAAAATACCACCAGAATTGATTATAACCATCACTGGTGTTGTTAAAGTTTACAATTGGTTCTAACACATCAGCTGTTTGAGGGTTTGCAAAATAATCTGCAACCGGCGTTGGCCAAACATCAATATATTTAGGTTTAATTTTTGTCGCCACGCAACCGCTGTCAGATATTGCTGTTAATGTTACAGAATATAAACCATAAGGGTAAGTATGCGCAATAGTATAGCTTTGAGCTGAAGTATTATCGCCTACATTCCAGGAATAAGTATTAATAGAACCTGATGCAATATAAGATTGGTTGGTGAACATCACCGGCAGTTTTTCACAACCCGAAGTTCTGTCAGCAACAAAATCAACAACAGGAATTGCATTTACAAACACGTTTAATGTTGTTGTATTCTTACAGCCAAAACTTGTTGTTACAGTTAATCCTACAGCATGGTTTCCAATTGTGTTGAACATGGTATTGGTATTCGGGCCAGTCGCTTCAACCGAACCGATAAATCCGTCTAAATCCCATTCCCACTGATTAATCACACCGTTATTTCCAATGGTGTAAGAATTATCCCAGAAATTAGTGTAATCACCTAAACAGGTTTTTGTAAATCCGAAACGAGCAATAGGATTTGAATAAACACCCACCGGTTTTACAATGGTATCAGAACAACCTACGCTTGTAACACCAATTAATGTCACATTAAATACGCCGCTTGTCGGATAAGTCAGGTTAGGTGATATGGTTGTATTATCAACCGAACCATTACTTGTGAAATCCCAATACCAGTTGGTCATTGTATTTCCGTTGGCATTCGTCGTATTATTGAAATTGGTTTGTGCACCTTCACAAATATTATTGAAGGTAAAATCAACAATAGGTAAGCCGTTGACCGTTACGTTTTGCGTAATACTGTCTTTACAGCCATCTGCATTCGTGACCAATAATTGAACAGGGAATACGCCAGAAGTTCCATAGGTATGTTGTGGCATATTAGCACCGCCACCAATTGTGTTGGCTGTTAAATCACCCCAGGTCCAGTTGAAATTTGTAATACCTGAACCACCATTTAATGTTGATGTACTTGTAAAAGAGGTTGGAGCAGTTAAACAAGAAGTGTTATTTACAAAAGAAGCAAGAGGAGATGGCTTAACAATATAAGTATAAGTTTTACCGGGCTGACAGGTAATAAATCCTGTTGTACCGCAAACATAAGTTCCCGGTGTGGTTGCCATAATGGTTTGTGTATTTACAGTTGGTCCTACAGGAGGAGTCCAAGTATAACTTACCATACCCGGAGGGCCGGTTAATAAACCGGTACAAGAAGTTACAGGTGTTGTTGGATTTGTTGGACCGCAATCAGCATCAATGTATCCATAAGCCCAATCGTATTGATATAAACACCAGTCAGCATTAATAACAACTTTTACATTGGTAAAATTGTAAGCACTTAAATCTACAGCAACAGTTTGCCATGGAACGTAAGTAACAGGATAATTTCCGTAATTACATACTTGTGGACCTTGAATCGCAGAGTTTTGAGGAACGCCCGGAGGTAATCCGATAAATGCTCCCGGAGGATTTGCATAATAACAAGAATAAGAAGGACAAGCTAATAAGTTATTGTTCTGATCGTAAAACTGAATTTTCATCCTTGCAGCGTCAAATGAACTGTGAGGGAAATTAAGAACCACCATCGCAAAATGTAATTGGAATTGGTTATTTAATGGAGATACTGCTATTGTTCTTGTTGCTGATGCAGAGAAAGTAGATTTAGAACCCGGAGGGCTGCAAGAGGTTGCTAAAACATTATCATCATTTAGCTTTAATGAATAGTTACCACCGCCGGGATAAACGCGCGGGAAATTTCCATAAGGGTCAGTACCGCCATTCACAATCTGGAAATCACCGGTAAGTGTCCATCCTGTAGTGTTATTGTTTTCAAAGTCGACATTAGTACAACCTACAGGTTGGTTACCTTGTGATAAAGTATTATTACC
>CAZRNW010000472.1:0-3470 GCA_964601535.1 uncultured Flavobacteriaceae bacterium | reverse complement strand
ATAAAGGGAAAGTATTTGAAGCTATTTTCCATGGGGATTATTGAAATTGGCCTTTCATTTCAACTGAAGGATCGGCAAGTGAACTATCGATAATGTGTAATATCGAATCAGACATGCGCTGACCTGTTTGGTCCATATGCACCCGGCTTTCGGTTTGGGGTGTACAAGACGCAATACTTATTGCCAAAATGCCTAAGCTTAATTTTAGTGTTTTCATTTAGTTTCTGACTACAAAAGTGATGATACTGGTTAAAACTGTTGAGCTGCTGGTGGCGGTTTTATTATTGGTGTATTGGGTTAAGCTGGCCAAAACAGTGGAGGTGCTGATAGAGTAATTGGTTGTTGCATTTTGTGAAACGAGAACGCTGTCACTACTTCCGGTTTTTGTATTAATAAAATAAAAAATGCCTGCAATAATTAGCACAGCTGCAATTCCTGTCTGATATGGTTTGAGCTGAAAATGAAAAAAGTGAAATACCCGATTGAAAAAACCTTCTTTTTCAATCACCTGCTTTTTACGGCTCTTAATTTTTTCGCGCGCTACATTTACCAATGAAATATCGGGCGTTTCAATGTTTAAATCATCAATCGATAATTTATTTTTCAGAAAATTTTCAGTGTTATTTTCCATTGTTTTTTTAGTTTGCAGGGTTAAATAATTTCAATTTTTCTTCTAATATTTTTAAGGTATAATGTAATCTGGATTTTATGCTTCCTTCCGGGCAATTCTGAATAAATGCGATGTCGGTAATGCTTTTATCTTCCTGATATTTTAAAATAAAGGCTTCTTTTTTTTCAGGAGATAATTCATCCAGTGCTTCATTTAATATTTTCCGGAACTCTGCTCCGTCTATTTTGCCGGCCGCTTTCAAAAATCCATCGTTTCCTGATCGTTCACCTAAATAAGCAAGCTCTTCTTTACTTTCAGAAACCACTTTTTGGTGGCGGTAAAAGTTTTTGCAGGAATTCGATGCAATCGAAAAAATCCAGGTTTTAAAAGAACGTGAGGCGTCGAATTTTTCAGGGTCTTCAGCAATTTTCAGGAACAAATCCTGTAGTGCATCTTCAGCCAAAGCTTTATCAAAATTCAGCATCCTTATAAAATAACCCAGCAGTTGTTTACTATATCTGTAATAAATCTCATCAAAAGCCAATACCTCACCATCACAAAGATGTAGCATCAGTTCTTCGTCTGAAAGAACAGAAAACCTGCTTTTTTTCTGCGGCATAAACTTTTAAGGTATTCTTTAATTTAAAACTGTGTTCACGCTACAGGTTATTTATAGAGCTGTACACGCGAGGCCGCTAAAGGTTCAATAATCGTGCGGTTATTCCTTAAAAAAAGTTAATAGTCAGCGGTTAATGGTTATCGGTTGGTTGTTATCAGTTATGCAAATTCGATATTATGTACGCCAATAACTGATAACCAATAACCTATAACCTATCTCAGGAAAAATACCTAAATTGCTTTTGGTTTAATGTCGGGTAAACTATATAATAAAACTGGAATTATCGTAGCGGGACTAATCCTTGCAACCGCTTTAATATTAAATTTCTTTAACAATTACACCACTGCAGAACTATGTGAAACCGCTCAAAAAAACCTGCACGCTAAGGAAAAGCGGGCTCATGATGCCCTTCAATTAATAAGCAGGCTCGATAAAAACAAACCTTTCGAGAGTTTTTCTAAAACAGACAAAGAATTTTTAGATATTGAGAATATTTCCCTTTTCGCCTTTGTAAACGACAGTCTTGTTTTTTGGTCGGCGAATACCATCCCATTGGATTATCCCATAGCGGCTATAAGGCAAACGAATGGCATGCTTCATTTACGCAATGGTTGGTATGAGTATATTTTAGAAAAGGAAAATAACCTGAAAAAACTGGCGTTAATTTTCGTGAAACCCGAATACGATGTGCAAAACAATTATTTTGATAATGGTTTCGCGCCCTGGATGCAATTACCTGCTCAAACCAAATTACGCGATTCAGTAAATTACTTGCCACATACTATAAAATCAAAAACCGGAATACCGCTTTTTGAAATTATTGTGAGCGAAAAATCAATTAAGAGTCAAGGCCGTTCTACTTGTGCTGTCATTTTATTTTTTATTTCACTGCTTGCTTTTGTGTTTTATGGATTACAAAATTCTTTCCGCTCAAAAATTTCCCTGGTAAAGCTTTCAATTATTACGGCTCTTATTTTAGGGATAAGGGCATTGATGATTTATTTTAAATGGCCGGGACTCTTGTATTCTACCGAGCTTTTCATGCCGGGTGATTATGGGAATTCGCAGTCGTTTTTTAATGAGTTTTTAGGTGATATTCTTATCAACGTCTTTTTATTTCTGGCCTGGACAAGCTTGTTTTATAAGAGTGCTGAATTGAATTTCAAAAACAGTATTATTAAACTGATTGTGATGGTTTTTTATTTTGGCGGACTAACAGCATTGGCACTTTTCTTAAACCTTACAGTAAAAAATCTCGTTTTAAATTCTACCATACCTTTTGAGTTTTCTAATTTTTTTAATCTAAATCAGCTGAGCTTTTTATCCCTTAGTATTGTGTTTTTAAACGGATTTTCAATCGCCATTCTAATAGAGAAATTCATAGAACTGTTTTTAAAGGGCGATGACAGAAAGAGCAGAAATATTTTCGCATTGTGCTTAATAATTTATGTTGGCTTGTATTTTGTTGTGAGACAAAGTTACAACGTCATAGAATGGTTTTGGCTGCCGGTTTTATTTTTGGTTTCTGTTTTTTTACGGAAATACAATTTCACACAAAGTATTTTAAGTTCAGGTTTCAGGATATTAATTTTCGCTTTAATCACTTCCTGGTTATTCAGCGAATATAATTCAGCGAGGGAAAAAGGAAATACCCGTTTTTTGGCAGATATATTATCCGACCGGCAGGATGCTATTCTTGAAAGTGAATTTTCAGACATAGCAGATAGAATAAGCAACGATCCCAGACTCAAAAAAGTTTTATACCGCTTACCGCTATTCAGTAATGAAGCGGAACAACAATTACGCAGAAATTATTTTACAGGTTATTTTGAAAAATTCAATGTGCAATTAGCAGTGTTTGATTCACTGTGTATGCCGTATTTTAAAAATTCAGATTTAATTTATAACAATAATGAATATTTTGAAGACCAGGTGACAATTGGTTTTCCTACTATAAGTGAGCACCTGTATTTTATGGATGCTTATAAACTGAATTCAAGGTACGTTGGGAAAATTGAATTTGATAAACAGGAAGGAAAGAAAGCGCCTTATGTTCTGTATGTTCAGCTCGAACCAAAACAATTTTCCGGCGCAGGTGGTTTTCCCGATTTGTTGCTGGATGAAGGTCAGCAGAAACAAAACCGCTATAAGCAAATCTCGTATGCCGTTTATAAACAAAATAAATTAACTTCAAGTTACGGTCAATATGATTATCCAACTCATAATATTGACTCAGTGAAG
>CAZRNW010000471.1:0-3474 GCA_964601535.1 uncultured Flavobacteriaceae bacterium | reverse complement strand
ACGCCGTTATCAAATTGGGTAACGAGCATGTCACTGTCCTTTGCTTTTGTTACGGGAACATATTTTGTTAATTCATCCGGTGTAATAATAACTCCGCAGGCGTGAATACCGGTGTTACGCAAAGAACCTTCGAGTTCATAAGCCTGTTGCAAAACTTTTGCTTCAGGTGTATTGCCAACTGATAATTTCCGGAAATTATTGGATTGCTCAATCACCTCGCGGCGGTCTTTTATTTTTTCTAAATATTTTTGATCGATGCCTCCCGGTTTTAATAAAGCTTTTAATTCCGCTTCTAAACTGTCAGGAAAAGATTTTGCTAATTTATCTGCATCAGGTAATGGTAAATTTAAAACGCGCGCCGTATCACGGATAGCGGATTTACCTCCCATAGTTCCATAAGTAATAATTTGTGCCACCTGATTGAAACCATATTTTTGAATAACGTAATCAATTACTTTATCGCGGCCCTCATCATCAAAGTCAATATCTATATCGGGCATGCTGATACGGTCAGGATTCAAGAAACGCTCAAAGAGTAAATCATACTTAATCGGATCCACATTTGTGATACCTAAACAATAAGCAACGGCAGAACCGGCAGCACTACCACGGCCGGGACCAACACTAACACCCATTTCACGGGCTTTGGTTGTGAAATCAGACACAATTAAAAAGTAGCCCGGATAACCCATGCGTTCCATTACGCCTAATTCGAAATCGAGACGTTCTTTTATTTCGGGAGTTAAATCAGGATAGCGTTTTTTTGCGCCTTCGTAAGTTAAATATTTCAGGTAAGCATTTTCACCGCGGTTACCTTTTCCTTCGTCATTTGGATCTAAATCTCTTGCATCTTTAAATTCTTCAGGAATCTGAAATTTCGGCAATAATACATCGCGTCCTAATTTAAAGGATTCAATTTTATTCACGATTTCATTCGTAGTTTCGAGAGCTTCCGGTAAATCACTGAACAATTCAGCCATTTCACCAGGAGAGCGGAAATAAAATTCGTTGTTCGGCATGCCATAACGGAAACCGCGTCCGCGCCCGATTGGTGTTTCTTTTAATTCGCCATCTTTCACACACAATAAAATATCATGTGCATCAGAACCTTTTTTCTCGAGATAATAATTATTGTTAGCTGCGAAATATTTTACCTTGTATTTTTTCGCGAACTGCAATAAAACTTCGTTCACGTGATTTTCATCCGGTAAATTATGACGGTTCAATTCAATATAAAAATCATCACCAAATTGTTCTTTCCACCAAACGAAAGCTTCTTCTGCTTGCTGCTCGCCTACATTTAAGATGAGTGACGGAATTTCTCCTTGCAGACCCCCGGTGGTGACAATTAAATCTTCTTTGTATTTTAAAAGCACATCTTTGTCAATACGCGGCACATAATAAAAGCCGTCACAAAATCCGATTGAGCTTAATTTCGATAAATTCTCGTATCCTTTTTTTGTTTTAATTAAGAAGGGAATAGCAAAGCCGTTATCCTGTTTGGTTTTGTCTTTATGGTCTTTGTTAACGTAAAGTTCACAGCCGATTATGCATTTTAATTCTTTTTTCTTTTTGTCTTCTTCAGCAGTTTCATTATAGGATTTTACGCCTTTGTTATGTTTATCTACCGCTTGCCAGAATGCAAAAGCGCCGTACATATTTCCATGATCGGTTAAAGCTACGCCGGGCATATTGTATTCAGCAGCTTTCTTTACTAAATCAACTACTTCGCTGGTGCATTGTAATACGGAATATTGGGAATGGTTGTGTAAGTGGGAGAAGTTGAGAGTTGAGAGTTGAGAGTTGAGAGAAGTTGTTTCAACTTTCTTTTCTTCAGGTTTTGTTTTTTGTTCCTTAAGTTTTAATTCGTTGGATAAAAGTTCAGTTAAATCCGGCGATTGATAATTGATTGCTTTTGCATCGCTTACTTCATTTACTTTTATGATGCCGCGTTTAATGATTTCGAAGAACGCTTTTGTTGTAGCTTGTACGTCGAACGCAGCGTTGTGCGCTTCTGCAAAACTCTCGTTAAATAATTTGGTGTAAAGTTCAGTTAAGGTTGGCCATTTGAATTTTCCGCCTTTACCTCCGGGGATTGCGCAGAAAGCCGTTGTTTCATCACTCTTCGTATCAATCGATGCTTTGCCCTCAAAAATATTTGGTAAACCAACGCGTAAAAATTCAGCACCAATAATATTAATATCGAACTCAATGTTATGTCCGCATAAATACTGACATTTATTTACAATCTCAATAAATTCACTTAGTACGTTTTTTAAATCTTTTCCCTCTTCGAGTGCACGCTTGGTTGAAATGCCGTGAATTTGTTCTGCAGTAAATGGAATAGTATAACCTTCAGGTTTTATGATGATAGAATCAAAATGCAAAAGAGCGCCATTCGCATCGTGCAATTGCCAGGCAATCTGAACCATTCTTGGCCAGTTATCAAAATCGTTCAGCGGTGCGTTATAATTACGGGGTAGGCCTGTGGTTTCGGTATCGAATATGAGGAACATGTTTGAGTTGGGAGTTAAGAGTTGAGAGTTCGGGGTAATTATGGTTTGTTTTTTAGTATGTTTTTTATTTCGGATAATTCGTTTTTGATGTCGAGTAAAATTTTGTCGCTGCCATCTGTATTAGCGGGAGCAGAATAACCCTGGTTTTTTTGTTTAATTACAATTTCACGCTGACTTAAAATTGCCATTTTAAAATTTTCAGCATCGTTAATGCCAGGGATGCTCATCATGTTAGTACCATGTTGACCGCCGCCACCTGCAGTTTCAACTCTGATTAATGTTAATCCGAACCAGCGTAATAAAGGTCCGCCAATGAAAGAAAGATCCTGAATGTTTTCGAGCGGAATGGTTTTTTCAATATGCAATATCAAGCCCTTCGAAAATTTTAATTGTTTTTGGGTTAATTCACATTTAAGAGTCAGAAAAAATTTATTACTCAGCCATTGTCCCAAACCAAATACCCAAAAAGGTATCAAAATCCATCCTATAAAACTGATCACTAAATAAAAAAGCACAACCAGAAAAATATAGGTTTTTACTTTTGGATTAAAAGTTGCTGCGCTGATAGTCTCATTGTTATCCATAGCTTAAATTTATAGTATTAGGCGGTTAATATTACCAATGTTAAAAACTAAAATAATTGACTATATTAGTTTGCTAATTGTTTGAGATTTATTTGATTAAAAAATCCACATATTTAACATCTCTTTACTTACTTATTGCTTTAACTTGTCATTCCCAAAAGGCAAGTATAGAAGAGCTTGCCAATTCTGTTTTAAAACTTAAGGTTTTTGATAAGATGCAGGACCGGCATTTGGCAATTGTGGATAGCTTCTCAAATGTAACCGGGGTAAAAGCTCACTTTTATTACATTGATACCTTAATTGGAAAAAGCAAAAGATTAGGCGACCAGCAAATGGAAGGCATCGCCTGGATGTCGAAAGGCAATTTATTTCTT
>CAZRNW010000470.1:0-3475 GCA_964601535.1 uncultured Flavobacteriaceae bacterium | reverse complement strand
AGCAGCGCCACTGCAGAAGATTTACCAACTGCGAGTTTTGCGGGACAACATGAATCTTTTCTTAATATAATTGGCATTGATTCAATTATTAGTGCTACGCAAAAATGTTTTGCATCATTATATAATGCCAGAGCTATTAAATACAGAATCGATAATGGTTTCGATCATAGCAAAGTGGCTTTATCGGTTGGCATTCAATTAATGGTACGTTCTGTTATATCGAGTTATGGTGTTTGTTTTACTATTGAGCATGAAACAGGGTTTTAAAATTCTATTATCATTACGGGTTGCTGGGGTTTGGGTGAGAATATTGTTCAGGGCGCTGTAACGCCGGATGAATTTCATGTTTTTAAACCTGCTCTTCTGAAAAATAAATTCCCCATCATCTCAAAAAAAATTGGTTCTAAAGCAAAAACTTTAGTGTACAATGAAACAGGCGACGGCACATTTAATATTGATACACCAATAGAAAAACAAAAACAATGGACATTAACCAACGAAGAAATTGAACGCGTTGCTAATTGGTCCTTACTTATTGAGCAACATTATAAAATCCCAATGGATATTGAATGGGCGAAAGATGGTGTAAGTAATGAAATTTATATTGTACAGGCGCGTCCGGAAACCGTACACGGTACTAAAAACCCATTATTATTAAAGGAATTTAAATTAAAACAAAAGGGAAAGGTTTTAGTTTCAGGAAATGCAGTGGGAGTAGGAATTACTTCCGGTGTAGCAAGAATAATTCATTCGCCTGCCGATGCACATAAATTGCAAAAAGGTGAAGTGTTAGTTACAGATATTACAAATCCGGATTGGGACCCTATTCTTAAAAAAGCAGCGGCAATCATCACCAATAAAGGCGGAAGAACCAGTCACGCCGCGATTGTAGCCCGTGAAGTTGGAGCGATTGCAATTGTTGGTGCCGCCGGTGCTACCGATAAAATAAAAGACGGTGATACTGTTACGGTGGATAATTCGCAAGGTAAAAGTGGTTTTGTATATGAGGGAAAAGGGGAGTGGACCGTAAAAGATTTAGATTTCAGAACTATTAAAATGCCGGAAACGCAACCGATGTTGATTCTGGCTGATCCTGATAAAGCCTACAAATATTCATTTTATCCGAACAAAGGTGTTGGTTTAATGCGGATGGAATTCGCAATTAATAATTCTATTCGCGTGCATCCAATGGCCTTAGTAAAATTTAATGAACTGACTGATGCTGTTACTAAAAAAGAGATTGAAGAGTTAACTTATCAATACGCAGATAAAAAGGATTATTTCATTGATAAACTTTCACAAGCTGTTGGCACCATTGGCGCGGCTTTTTATCCGAAAGATGTTATTGTGCGCATGAGTGATTTTAAAACCAATGAGTATGCCAGTTTATTAGGCGGAAAACAATTTGAGAAGGAAGAAGAAAACCCGATGATTGGTTTCAGAGGTGCATCACGTTATTATAATGATTTATACAAAGAAGGTTTTAAATTGGAATGCGAAGCCATGAAAGCGGTGCGCGAAAAAATGGGACTCACCAACGTAAAATTGATGATTCCGTTTTGCCGTACAGTTGAAGAAGGAGAAAAAGTTGTTGCTTTAATGGAGAGTTATGGATTGAAACGCGGAGAAAATGATTTGGAAATTTATGTGATGGCGGAAATCCCAAGTAATGTAATTTTAGCTGAAGAATTTGCGAAAGTATTTGATGGTTTCTCAATTGGTTCAAACGATTTAACGCAATTGACTTTAGGTATCGATAGAGATTCGAGTATCATAAGTGATTTATTTGATGAGAATAATGCAGCAGTAAAGTTTATGATAAAGACTGTCATCAAATCCGCCAAACGTTCAGGTGTAAAAATTGGCCTGTGCGGACAAGCGCCGAGTGATAGTCCTGCTTTCGCTGAATTTTTGGTAAAGAATGGTATTGATAGTATTTCATTTAATCCGGATGCATTGATAAAAGGAATTGAAAACATGAACAAAGCAGAATTAGTAAAAACAGTTTAAATGAAATAAGATGAAAAAATTAGAGAACAAAACAGCAATTGTAACAGGAGCCGCTTCCGGAATGGGATTGGCTATTGCAAAATTGTTTGCACTTGAAGGGGCTAATGTTGTTGCAGCCGATTTGAATCAAGCAGATATTGATAAAGTAGTTGCCGAAATTACAGCAGCCGGAGGAAAAGCCATTGGTTTAGTCTGTAATGTTGGTAACGAAAATGAAATAAAAAATTTAATTGATGCCTCGGTTAAGAAATTCAATACACTTGATGTACTGATAAATAACGCCGGAGTAATGGATGATTTCATGCCGGTTGACCAAGTAACGAATGAGTTATGGAACAAAGTATTAAACGTAAACCTTAACGGTCCGTTTTATGCTTGTCGTTTAGCCGTACCAATTATGTTGAAGCAGGGCAGTGGTGCTATTGTGAATATTGCTTCTGTTGGTGGTTTATATGGTTCACGGGCGGGAACTGCTTATTCGGTTTCGAAACATGCGGTTGTGGGTTTGACAAAAAATATTGGTTTTATGTATGCGCAAAAAGGAATTCGTTGTAATGCGATTGCTCCCGGCGGAGTAAATACAAATATTGGAAAGGGGATGAATCCTAATAAATTTGGTTACGAACGTTGTGTTTCAGGCGGTGCAAATATGCCACGCATGGGCGAAGCCGATGAAATTGCAAGAACTGCTTTGTTTTTAGCTTGTAATGATTCTTCTTTCGTAAACGGAACTGTTGTTACCGCAGATGGTGGCTGGACGGCTTATTAGTATTCTTTAAGCTTTTATCGCCCACCTTAACTTAGCCGATTTCGCTCTTGGATTGGCATTGCATTCTTCGGGGCTTGGACGAATTGGGTCGAGGGCTATTTCTTTAAAAATGCCTTCACGGAAAAAATACTGAAACATTTTTTTTACACGGCGGTCTTCTCCCGAATGAAAAGAAAGAATTGCAACTCTTCCGCCCGGCGCTAAGGCATCAGGTAATTTCTCTAAAAATTTTTCCAATACGCCAAACTCATCATTAACCGCAATACGCAAGGCTTGAAAAGTGCGCTGACAAGATTTTTTAATTTCATCTTTTGTAATATTTTTTGGAACCTGATCTAAAGCTTCTGTAATTACTTCCTGTAAATCTTTTGTGGTCGCAATTATCATCCCCTTTGCTAATTTTTCTGTGACAGTTTTAGCAATGTGTTTGTAATAGGGTTCGTCGGAAAACTCAACCAGCATTTCTCCCAGTTCTTGCTCTGAAAGTGTTTTTAAAAATGCAGCTGCTGATTTTCCTTTGTTGGGATTTAATCTCAAATCTAAAGGGCCATTCACCTTGAACGAAAATCCTCTTTCAGGATTATCAATTTGCATGGAGGAAACACCCAAATCTGCTAACACAAAATTAAGAGGACCGGCTTCTGCAACAATCTGATCAATACCTGCGAAATTCATTTAACGGAGGGTTAAAACAAC
>CAZRNW010000469.1:0-3484 GCA_964601535.1 uncultured Flavobacteriaceae bacterium | reverse complement strand
GTCGCGGCCTGAGAATGCGGCGAAATTTTATTTACCGATTATCACCTGGCTCGATAATTATAAATCTGTACTTTATTTTCAGAAAAACAGTTTTGGAAAAGCCAAAGCGATGAAAGTTAATTTTAAACTCGATTATTTTAATTCTACATCTGCAAAATTCATTCTCGATATTTTTTATCAGCTCGACAAAATCAGGATTGACGGTTTTGATGTGGAAGTGATATGGCATTATGATGGCAGGGATACTGACATGAAAGATTCGGGCGAAGAATTTTCGAGTTATGTTCCTGAACTTTCTGTCAAGTATGCCGAATATTAATATGTATGAGAAATATTGCTTTTGCTTTATTGGTACTTCTCTCCCAAACCTACCGCTCACAAAGCAGGCATGTCATTGATTCCTTATTAACAGTAATAAAAAACAATTCTGCTCAGGATACTAATCTCGCCAGAAACTATCACGAAATTGCTTCGGCGTTTAACCGTATTAATCTCGACTCCTCGAAAATTTTTGCCGACAAAACCCTTGCACTTTCAACAAAACTCAATTATAAGAAAGGAATCAGTAGTGCCTATAATGCTTTGGGTATTTATTACCATTTGTCATCGCAGTTCGACAAAGCAATATTGAATTATGAAAAATCAAAAGACCTGAAAGTGCAGATTGGTGACGGGAAAGGTGCTGTGAGTTCGCAAAATAATATTGGTATTGTTTATTATCTGCAAGGGAAATACGATAAAGCGCTCGTTACATTTAATGCTTCCTTAAAAATGCAGGAAGAGATGAAGGATACAATCGGCATTCCAAATACTTTGAATTACATCGCATCGGTACATTATTTCCTTTCTAATTTCGAAAAAGCTTTGGGTTTTTATCTTAAAGCGCTTGAATTGTATAAAAGAACGAACGACATGCCAGGGATGTCACAAGCGTATAACAATATCGGTATTATTTATAGTTCACTTAATAACGAGGATAAAGCAATTGAAAACTACACTAATTCTTTAAATTTCGCTAACAAAATCGGTGCAAAAGATTTGGTGACCACTTGTTATAATAATATGGGCACGGTTTTTCAAAAAAGAAAAGATTATCCCAAAGCATTACAGTTTTTTGCAAAGAGTTTGGAATTATCACGTGAATTAAGATTAACGGAAGGCATTGCGCTGAATCTGGAAAGAATAGGACAGGTCATGCAGGAGCAAAATAAATTACCGGAGGCACTTGCAAAATATGAAGAAGCTCTCGCGATACAGGAAAAAGCCGGCCAGGTATTTAGCACGGCAAATATATTAATGTCGATGGGAGGTGTAATGGATAAGCTCGGCCGGTCTGCAGACGCTGCACGTTGTTATGAGCGCTCCTTAAAAATCGCTCAGGAAATAAAAGCAAAAAATCTGATAGCAGATGTTTCGTTTAATTACGCAGGTTTACTGAAAAAGAATAAAGATTATAAGAAAGCTTATTTTTTCATGAACCAATACTCTTCAATCCGGGACAGTATTCTTAGCGATGAGAAGAATAAAAGCATGGCCGAAATGCAGACAAGATTTGATACAGAGGCTAAGGAAAAAGAAATTGTGTTGTTAACCAAGAGTAAGGATATTGAAGAATTAAAATTGGGAGAACAAAAAGAGAATATTGAGAAGCAACGTGTCACTATTTATGCCTCCGTTATAAGTATAGTACTGGCTCTTGCCCTCGCGTTTTTTGGATTCAGGAGTTATGCAGAAAAGAAAAAGACAAATATCATTCTGGAAGAAAAAAATCAGGCCATTTCCAAACAAAAAGAAGTGCTCGAAGCAAAAAATGCATTAATCACCAATAGTATTGTTTATGCAAAAAATATACAGGATGTTATTTTGCCTACTGATGATGTAATTAAAAAACATTTAAAAGATTCATTTATCTTATTTAAACCTAAAGATGTAGTCAGCGGTGATTTCTATTGGTTGAATACCGGATCAGAAAGTAAAAAGAGTGAGTCACATTATGTAGCTGCTATTGATTGTGTCGGACATGGTGTGCCGGGTGGATTTATGGCTTTACATGCTTACAATCTGATGGAACGGATTGTAAAGGAAAACAAGAATGCTTCGCCAAACCTAATCTTAGATCACTTAAACAAACAAGTGATTGAATCCCTTCATCAAAAAAACGATCATACATCAGTAAAACACGGTATGGATTTGGCTCTGTTGAAAATAAAAGGGAGTAAAATAGAATATTCGGGGGCACGCAATCCTCTTTTAATTGTTAGTCCTTCGAAGGAATTCAAAGAAATTAAGGCTGATAAAATGTTTATTGGAGGTGCTCTTGGTAATTTCACCAATAATAAAATTGAAGCGGAGACGGGCAGTATGCTTTATGTTTTCACAGATGGTTATGCAGATCAGAAAGGCGGCCCCGAAAATAAAAAATATTTCATCAGTGTATTAAAGGATTTGCTTGTTTCAATTTCGGATAAAAGTACTGAAGAACAAAAAGAAATTCTTGAAAGAACATTTGAAGAATGGAAAGGTAAGAACGAACAAATGGATGATGTTCTTATTATCGGAATCCGTGTATGATGAAAAGAATAATATATGCCTTTACTTTTTTGTACTCCTTCTGTAGTGCGCAAACCCGTTTAGATTCCCTTACAAAAATTCTGCAAACTGTTTCGAATGATACCGACAAAGTAAAAACACTTTTGCAGTTCTCTTTGCATTATGGGAGTAACGATCCTGAAAAGGCATTCGAGTATTGTGAGAAGGCTGTTGCTCTCGCAGAAAGCCCGGGTTATGACCTGAACAACAAAGCAAATAAAAGAATTGCATCTTCTGCTTATAGAAGTAAAGGAGTAGCCTCTTATTTTATGGGTAATTATTCTCAGGCACTTAAGTTATTCCAAGCTTCATTGAAAATGAGCGAGGAAGTTGGTGATAAATCAGGTTCTTCAAGTGCTTACGCCTGGATGGGAAATACCTATTACAGCAAAGGGGATTTCGAAAAGGCGCTTCAGTTCTTATTAAGTGCACTTAAACTCCAGGAAGAAGTGGGGAATAAAGTTGTTATCGCCGGTGCGATGAATGGAATTGCGAATATTTATCATATGCGGAAAGAAGTTAATAAAGCACTTGAATATTATTTTAAATCTCTTGAGATGCGTAAAAAATTGGATGATCGGGTCAATGAAGCTTATACTTATAATAATATCGGTCTCGTTTACGCTGATGCGGATAGTTTGGATAAAGCACTTTTCTATCATTTAAAATGTCTCCAGATTGTAAAACAACACGATGATAAAAAAGGAATGGCTAATTCTTACGGTAACATAGGAGATGTTTACCAAAAGCAAAAGAAATACGATGATGCACTTGTTTATTTTTTTAAATCACTTGCGATTTCAGAAGAAATAAGTGACAGGAATGGAATTGGTGCGTCTTACAATGAGATTGGGAAGGCTTATGGGAATTCCGGTGATCTTAAGAAAGCCATCAG
>CAZRNW010000468.1:0-3484 GCA_964601535.1 uncultured Flavobacteriaceae bacterium | reverse complement strand
TACAAATACTGAAACAACTGCAGCAACACGATATGCAGACGGAGGAAACACTATGAATACTATAGCGGCCTATTACTCCTATTCATGGGAAGTAAATGACAATTTTGTAATTACTGATGGTGTTAGATTCACCTACAATCATTTAAAATCAACTTTTACTGATACTACATTCTTTAAGTTCCCCTTTAAAACTGCTGAGCAAAAGAATCAGGCCCTTACCGGTAATTTAGGTTTTATTTGGAAGGCAGATAACGATTACAAAGTTTCGGTTTTTGCAAACACAGGCTTCCGAACACCTAATATTGATGACATGAGCAAAGTTTTTGAAAGTACTAACAGTGTTTTATTGGTTCCCAATCCAGATATCAAACCGGAGTACGCCTACAATTTTGAATTAAGTTTGAGCAAAGTTTTTGAAGGGAAATACAAATTCGATGTAACAGGCTTCTATACCATTCTTGAAAATGTACTTGTTCAGCGTGACTTTATTTTTAATGGCAACGATAGTGTAATGTATAATGGCGTATTAACCAAGGTACAAGCCATGCAGAATGCGAACAAAGCTTATCTCTATGGAATAACAGCAGGAATACAGTTTGATTTTAATGAACATATTTCCTTTAAAAGCATATTCAATTATACCTACGGCCGTTACATTGAAACTAAAACCGATACCGTTTTACCAATGGATCATATTCCTCCTGTATTCGGACAAAGCAGTTTAGTTTATAAAGGCAAAAACACGTATATAGAATTTTTTACAAGGTATAACGGGAAAAAAGCGCTTGCAGATTATAGTCCGAGCGGTGAAGATAATTTACAATATGCAACGCCGAATGGAATGCCAGGATGGTTTACGATAAACATTAGGGCGGGATATAACATTACAAAAAACTTCCGGTTGAATATTGCCTGCGAAAATATTACAGATAACCGTTACCGCGTTTTTGCGAGTGGTATTAATGCGCCCGGCAGGAATTTTATTGTGAGTTTGAGGTTCAAATTATAGAAAATATAAACAAAGGGTTAAGGTATTAACCCTTTGTTATTTCATCCAGGTTTACTTTTATCTTTTCAGATAATTCCTGAGTTGGTAAATCATTCGCATCATCACCAAAGGGATCTTCAATTTCTTCAGAGATTAATTCAAGTGAGGCAAAGGCATAAAATACAAAAGCAACGATAGGCACCGACCAATAACTAAAATCAATCGCGAATGCAAAAGGCATTGATACAATATAAATGAAAATGATTTTCTTTAAGAACAAACTGTAAGAATAAGGAATTGGCGTATTCTTTATGCGCTCACAGGCACCTGTAATATCTAAAAAAGAACGCAGCTCTTCATCAAAAATCAACATGTGCGTATCGCTGAAAACACCCTGTTTATTCAAATTGTAAATGTGCTGCGAAATTACTTTCACCATATAATTTGGCTTGTGACTTGCTTTTAGAAATTCATTTTTGTCAAATCCCTCGAAGGATAGGATCTCAGCCGAATCCTCCATTCCCTTCAAATGATTTTTAAGTGTGAAAACAAAAGTTGTAATTAATTTTCTCAATAAAAGCTTATCCTTTACATTTCCGGGCGGCAATAAAGTTTCGATTTTAATTTGAAGGTTACGGGTATTGTTTACCAAACTTCCCCAATTCTTTCTTCCCTCCCACCAACGGTCGTAGGCTGAGTTAATACGGAATACCAATAATGTGGATAATACGAAACCTAAAATTTGATGAAAAACAGTTGACGACTTTACGGTGATGTGAAAATAATCATCTTCCAAAAAAACAACCAGTGCGGTAAACGCTGAAACAATCAGCATGGTTGGCAACAAGCGCCTGAAAGTATCACTTTTGTGAAACTCAAAAATTAATTTAATCCAGTCTTTTGGGTTGTAAGTTATCATGCTATAAAACTAAAAAGGGAAACTGAAATTTCAATTTCCCTTTAACAAATATTAATACTAATTATAATGTACCGCGTAAAGCCTGTTCACGCTCTATGCTCTCAAATAATGCTTTAAAATTACCGGCACCAAATCCGCGTGCGCCCATGCGCTGAATGATTTCGAAAAACAAAGTTGGGCGGTCTTCCTGAGGTTTTGTAAATATCTGCAATAAATAACCTTCTTCATCCGCATCTACCAATATCGAAAGTTTCTGTAATTCTTTAATGTCTTCTTTCATCATATCGCGATGTACCCCCAAACGTTTTGGCACATCATCATAATACGCCTGAGGCGGAGGCGGTAAAAATTCAATCCCTCTTTTTCTTAATTCGGCAACCGTTTTAATGATATCATCCGTTGCAATGGCGATATGCTGAACTCCCGGGCTTTCATAAAATTCGATATATTCTTCGATCTGCGATTTTTTCTTTCCTTTAGCCGGCTCGTTTATCGGGAATTTAATGCGGCCATTACCATTACTCATCACTTTACTCATTAAAGCTGAATATTCGGTAGTAATTTGCTTATCGTCGAATGATAAAAAGTTTACAAAGCCCATTACATCTTCGTACCATTTCACCCAGGTATTCATTTCCCCCCAGCCAACATTTCCAACCATATGATCAATAAACTTTAATCCGATTGGCGCCGGATTATAATCACTTTTCCATTCTTTGAATCCCGGTAAAAAAGTTCCTTTGTAATTTTTACGTTCAACAAACATGTGAACAGTTTCACCGTAAGTATAAATTCCTGAACGCACAACTTCACCGTTTTCATCTTTCTCAACAACAGGTTCCATAAATGGTTTTGCCCCCCGCTTGGTAGTTTCCTCAAATGCTTTGCGTGCATCCTCAACCCATAATGCGATTACTTTTACGCCATCGCCATGTTTTTTTACATGCTCGCCTATTGGTGAGTCGCTTTTTAATGCAGTGGTTAATACTAAACGTATTTTATCCTGCTTTAATACATAAGACACTCTGTCTTTTAATCCTGTTTCTAAACCTGCATACGCTAACGACTGAAAGCCGAAAGCTGTTTTATAATAATGCGCTGCCTGCTTTGCATTACCAACATAAAATTCCACATAGTCGGTACCTAATAAGGGAAGAAAATCCTGTGCGCCTTCAAATATTTTTTCTAATCCGTATTCAACGTTTTTTACTTCTTTTGCCATTTTTATATTATTTAAAGATTTAAAATTCAAAAATTCAACGATTAGTTTAATGACTCAATCTTTGAATCTTTAAACCCTTGAATTCTTAAATTGACCATTGGGCCATGTGTTGTGCCTGAGTGGCTATAGATCTGACTGATTTCATTTTCACTGCTAATATATAAAAAATAAACTCAGGTTTAGCGTTCTTTCGCTTTATCAGGTTCTTTATCCTTCTTAAAGTACTTTTTGATGCTATAGGTAAACGTTAACATAAAATACCGCTGTAAAATGGTGGTTTGGGTGTCCTCAATATACGTTTCCGTAATGTTCCGCTGAATACTGTTGTTTTGCCCGAGTATATCAAAAACGAATA
>CAZRNW010000467.1:0-3486 GCA_964601535.1 uncultured Flavobacteriaceae bacterium | reverse complement strand
ATGGTCCGCACATGTTAGCGAAAGCAGGTGAAGAGAACGCAGGTTTGGTTGATATTGGCGATGGATTAGCTTGCGCTTTTAAAATAGAATCTCATAATCACCCAAGTGCTCTTGAACCATACCAGGGAGCTGCCACAGGTGTAGGCGGAATCAACCGTGATATTTTTACAATGGGAGCAAGACCAGTGGCACAATTAAATTCGTTGCGTTTTGGTGATATTAATTCCGATAAAACAAAATGGTTAATTAAAGGGGTAGTAAAAGGCATCGGTGATTACGGAAATGCATTCGGTATTCCAACAGTTGGCGGTGAAGTTTTTTTTGATGATTGTTATAATGTAAATCCTTTGGTAAATGCGATGAGTGTCGGCATCATGAAAAAAGGAGATATGGTGAGTGCGATTTCTTATGGCGAAGGAAATCCTGTTTTTATTGTTGGTTCATCCACCGGGAAAGACGGATTAGGAGGTGCCGCATTTGCGAGTAAGGATTTAACAGAAGACAGTGCCAAAGATTTACCGGCAGTTCAGGTGGGAGATCCGTTTCAGGAAAAATTATTATTAGAAGCGACTTTAGAAATTATAAAGACCGGTGCCGTAGTTGGTATGCAGGATATGGGCGCGGCGGGTATTGCCTGCAGCACAAGTGAAATGAGTGCGAAGGGCGAGCACGGCATGGAAATTTGGCTCGATAAAGTTCCCGCTCGTCAGCAAGGTATGCATCCTTTCGAATTTTTATTAAGCGAATCGCAGGAAAGAATGTTGGTGGTTGTGAAGAAAGGCAGAGAAGCAGAAATCAATAAAATATTTGAGAAGTGGGATTTGAATTGTGTGCAGATTGGTGTAGTAACAAAGGGCGACAGAATTAAATTTTTCTTTCATGGTGATTTAGTGGCGGATTTACCTGCCCCGTCTTTAGTATTAGGCGGTGATGCTCCTGTTTACAAACGCGATTATAAAGAACCTGCTTATTATGCAGAAGCAAAGAAATTTAAAATTGAAAGTGTTTCTGAACCAAAAGATTTGAAACCGGTGATGAAACATTTAGCATCACATCCGAATCTTGCTTCAAAGCGCTGGGTATATAATCAATACGACAGCATGGTGGGAACTGTAAACATGAGCACCAATGTGGCGAGTGATGCAGCCATTGTAAATTTAAAAGGAACTAAAAAAGCTTTGGCGATGAGTGTTGATTGCAACAGCCGCTACGTAAATGCAGATCCGGAAATTGGTTGTGCTATTGCTGTGAGTGAAGCTGCCAGGAATATTGTTTGCAGCGGCGGCGAACCAAGTGCTGTAACTAATTGTTTAAATTTTGGTAATCCGTATAATCCGGAAGTATATTGGCAATTTGTCGGTTCTATTAAAGGAATGGGAGCGGCTTGTACTAAATTTAAAACACCGGTAACGGGAGGTAATGTCAGTTTTTATAATCAATCGAGTTACGAGGGACCTGTATTTCCAACACCAACTATAGGTATGATTGGAATTGTGATGGATAAAAAACACCAGACCTCATTAAGTTTTAAAAAAGAAGGCGATGTTATTTATTTAATTGGCAATAGTTATAACGATATTTCATCTTCAGAATATTTATTCTCATATCACAAAGTAAAAAACACACCGGCGCCGCATTTTAATCTGGATGAAGAATTTAGTATTCAGAATAGTGTTAAGTCAATTATTAAAAGCGGTTTAATACAAAGTGCGCACGATGTAAGTGATGGAGGATTATTCATCAATCTATTGGAATCATCCTTGCAAAACAATTTGGGTTTCGAAATTAATTCTGTTTCCGGAATACGTAAAGATGCATTTTTGTTTGGTGAAAGTCAGAGCAGGGTAGTGGTGAGTGTTGAAGCCTCCAAAGCTTCAGAATTAGAAGCAGCTCTAAAGAAAGATAATGCGCCATTCACTAAACTCGGACTTGTAAAAGGAAATAAAATTGTAATCGACGGTTCTGATTACGGAACCATTTCAGAATACGCAACTGATTACAACACCAGCATAGAATCCAAATTAAATTAGTATTGTCTTCGGCTCCGCTCAGACAACGATCTATCGGTGATTGAGCGGAGCCGAAATCCCGATAATTAAAAAGCCCCAACATCTGTTGGGGCTTTTTTTATGACCCTAGGTCTTCGAAATTTATATCTTTTTCTCCGTTCCCTCCGCTTGAATCATGGTTTTCGGAAACCGTTGAAATAGGCGGCGCGTTTTCGCGGATATTATCCACTGCTTCGTTTAGGCCATCAAGGAATTTTTCGAAATCCTCTTTGTATAAAAATATCTTGTGTTTTTCGTAAAAGAATTTGCCATCCTGGCCAAATCTCTTTTTACTTTCGGTAATGGTTAAATAATAATCATTACCGCGTGTAGATTTTACATCAAAAAAATAAGTACGCTTACCCGCTCTTACCGATTTTGAGAACAAATCACTTTCATTGCTTCTTTCGTTTTTTTCGAATTCTTCCGACATATTCTTTCTCTATATTAGGTTCACAACAAATATTAATAAAAATTGCTCAGTAATGAAGCCGTGTTAATAATTCGCACTTTTTGTTAATTACAGCTTATTGTAAAAAGGACTTTGATATTTGGATTTAATGAGAATAATAACCTGATTTAAAGTTAATTAAAGCTGAGTCGTTTCGGAAAAAGTAACCACTAAGGCCTGAATGAAATAAAAAAAGCCATCAGACTTAGTCTGATGGCTTTTAATATTTTTGTTAAAACTTTAGATTACTGAACAACTAATTTCTTAGTTACTACAGAAGCACCAACTTTAACATTATAGAAATAAACACCGGCTTTGTAATTGTTTAAGTCGATATTGATTTCGTTACCGCCAATGTGGACGTTTAGTTTATAAGTATCTAATAACTGAACGATTGATTTGTAGATACTAACTTCGAAGTTTGAAGCTTCATTTAAACCAAAGATGATAGTTGTAGCATCATCAGCAGGGTTCGGGAAGCTATATACATCAATGTTATTCGCAGCAGAATTATTATGTTGAATTCCTGTTGGAGACATTGCAGGGAGAGTATATGAAGCAGGGCAAACCTGAATTCCATCTAAATAATAAGTATCAACGTTAACACCACCGTTTAAACCAATGTTTTTAGTTGAAGTAAATGGCATAGTAACACAAGCAGTACTTGCGCCTACAGCTTTATTACACATATAGTGATAGAATGCTGATTGATCAACATTAAGATCACCGGCTGTTACATTCATACGTGGAGTAACCATGTTAGTTGTAACATCGTATCCTTTCATTTTAATATCAGGGAAGATATTCCATTTTGAACCTACAAGTCCAGAGTCAGACTCTGTCCAGCTATAGAAAATCTTACGACCATCATATGAACGGCTTACCTGAATACGTGCATCTATGTCCATTTTAGCACCTGAACCGTCAGTCCAAGGGTTAGTAGCGTAACCTGGTTGTCCGCTTGATCCTGAAGGTCCTTCAGTTCCC
>CAZRNW010000466.1:0-3488 GCA_964601535.1 uncultured Flavobacteriaceae bacterium | reverse complement strand
GACACAGGATATTTTAATGCACTTGATTACACAAACAATACCATTTTAGAATTTACAGGCGATATAATTATTCAAAAACTTGACCCCGCGCAACCGTGGAGCATTTATGATGAAATGACCCATGACCTCACCACCCACCCTGTTGTATTTGTAAAAGCATCAATCTTCTAATGAGCACACAATCACCATACGAGCAAATCCGCTTTATTAACGATGTTATTAAAGACCGTTCAGCGAAAAATGAAAAAACATTTTTTTCGGTGAAACTTGAGCGTTTGGGTGTAGTAACGCCATTGGTCAATAAAGAGGATGGAAATGTTTTTTACGAAACCATTATCCAATATTTAACTCGTTACGATTTATCCGCTTTAATCATTGAACTCTACCACGGCAAAAGTCATAACGTAAGAGAGCCCTTTCAAGTTATTAAAATAGCCATCAAAAGAAGTCAAGACTTAACCCTAGGCAATACTGATAAGAATACGGTTGAATTAGTAGAACCTGAAACTTTCATCAATCCCGAAAAACATTTTTTCACAATGGCTGAAAAAGAACGGGCAAACATAATGCTTGAGTTTCGTATTAAGCAACTCGAATGGGAAAACGAGATTTTAAAGAAGAAGAACAAAAAGAAAAAGAACTATATCATTGAATTGGAGGAAGCGCTTGACAAGAATGAACGTGGAAAGAAAAATTCTTTAGGGAATGTAACGCTCGGTAATGTTACCGCTAACGCAATAGAAAAACTTGTAAAAAGTGAATTTGGAATCGGGATTTTAAAAAATGTATTCGGTGCGAAGCAAGAAGTCATTAATGGGCTTTTAGGAATTGAAGAAAATCATTCAGAAAAAGCGGAGGAAGAATCAAAAACAGTAAAGGAGGAAAAATCCACCGCTTCAATTGTTACTGAAACTAAAGAACCCGGTGAAAAGAAAGAAGCACTTTCCGAAAGTGATAAAATCCGTTTACAGGTTATTAAATACATCAATGACTTTATGCTTGGTGCCGATGACGCTGTTTTAAGGCTCTATTATGAATTGATACAATTAATAGGTAAAGACGTCAATCTATTACAAAGTATCTACATGCAATTAAAAAGCGTTAAGAAGAACGGAGCAAACAAGTTTTCTGTTAAGAATGGAGAAAAAACAACAGAGGGCGAGCAAAATGACGGAAATGGTATTGATGATTCGTAACCGTTTTTTAAAACCGAGCTTAAACAGGAAGCCACTAATAGAAAACAAAAAATGAAACACGAAATTAAAATATCAATCGAAGCAAAGGACGAAGCGACTGCTTTAGAATTAGTCACAGCATTAATAGGTATTAAAAACGCTTTGACTGACCAAGATTTAAAAGACTTAGCGAAACTTTTAAAAAGCAACCCATCCATAGTAAAAACCGCCAAAAAATTATTAGGATAATAATGAAACGAGGAATAAATATTAGCCAAGAAGACAAGAATAAAGCCTATAAAGTTATGGGCGCTCTTATTCTTTTGTATTTGGGTAATAAAGTTATTTCGGCGATTCGTAAAAATGTATCCGACAATCAAATGGATACCAGTCCCGAAGCGGGACAAGCTGTTACATTAAGGCAAGCTATAAACCCTTCAGGCAATTGGTGGATGCGTAGATTCGACGGAACTGATAAAGAAGCCATTTTTAAAATTGCTCCTGAAATCACCGACATGGACAAAGTGAAGAATCATTTTAAGGCGCAAACAGAGGGCGGAGATTTATATGAAGAATTACAGGCTGGATTATCTCCTGATGAGTACCAAAAGTTTTTATCGCTTGCGAGCAAAGGAAAAACAGGCTCATGGTATTATACCACCAAACAACCTGATAAAGTTCCCGCAAACCATTGGGTGATTACAAAACTACCTGCCAATGTTAGAAGTTCGCCTGAGAATATTCACTACCTCAGAATTTGGAACGGCAATATTGTAAAGAAAGCTGTACCCAAAGGAATGATACTCGGAATCAGTACGGGTAATTTTAAATATGATGAAGCCAATAAGGTTTTGTTTGTTGAGTTTTACACTTTCACCGTGAAACACGGTAAACAAATTTACTATGTTGCCAAGAGCCAGATTGAATTAGTACCCGATGCAGAAAAAAAGAAACGGGAGCAACAAAGTAAAATTCCTTTACAGGTTATCGAAGGTGTTTTCGAGAACAGCGATTCTCTGGATAGTAGCGAACCTGCTAAAATAGTGGTAACAATTTCCACCACAACTGTATTTGATGAAAATTTTCAAAAAATAGGTTCCGTTAGAAAAAGCATAATTATTGGACATCCGGTAATGACATTAGATACAGGCAAAGGAAAATATATTAAAGTTAAAACCATTCAAGGATTGTTACGCTGGATTTCAGCGGACACGGCAACAATCAGGGATAACCCTGAACTAAAAACTTGAAACATGGGAAAAGAATTCTTCTTGCGTGTTCCAACAGTGTTGGGATTGCAAGGCGCACCGGAAATACTACCGACAGGGGTTGGTGGTTTAAGTAAAACAGGAAATAAACAAATTGATTTTGTTTTTAACCTCTATGATATTGCGGTTAAAGTCGGAAAGAAATTTAATCTGCACCCGCTAATTATTTTGGCTCAAGCCTCCATTGAATCGGGCTGGGGAACTTCCCTACTGGCGAAAATGAATAATAATTTCTTTGGCGTAACTGCCTTTGGAAAACCAAACCAATACTGGAACGGAGAGTTTAGAGTGTCTAAGGCATCGGGATTAAAATTCAGAAGCTACAAGACCGTTGAGGATGGCTTTTCGGATTTCGCCCGCATCATCACAAGCTATTACAAAGAGGCTGCAAAGGTGAGTAACAATGTGGCTGCTTATGCTAAGAAGATTGCTAATTCACCCTATATATCCGAAAAAAACGGCGATAACAGAGCGAAGTACGAAGAAATAATTAAGCGGTCGGCAGCAACGATACAGGAAATTTCCAAAAAAAAAGAACAAACAAAACTGAACTAAATCTGGGCTATGTCGTGATGACCGGCCTTGGTTTATGGATTACATACGAATTATTTTTTAACGATAATACTAAAAAGAAAAAAAGATGAAAGCCGAAGTAAATAAATTAATAGATGAATTTTTAAGTTTCACGGGGATGAAATCCGTTGATGATTTTAAAGATTTGATAGAAAGAATAAATAGAGTTGTTCTTTCCAACCTTAGTGATGCAGAAGCAGCTATCAAACTGGAATTTATCCGTCAGAAATTACACAAGGGTTTACAACAAGCCGAATTAAATTACGCTATCTATGGAGCCCATTCTAATGTTCAACTTTCAGTAAACGAATATGACATTGAACGGTTTTATCAAAGAACAAAAAAGAAGGAGCTTGGTAAAATCGTTCCTAAGAAAGAAAAGAACTTAGGGAAATTAGTTGACGAGGGCGAAGTACCTTATCAGGGAAGTCGTGCCGACCAATTTTGGCAAGGTAAAATGAAAGTAGTGTTT
>CAZRNW010000465.1:0-3498 GCA_964601535.1 uncultured Flavobacteriaceae bacterium | reverse complement strand
CAAAAAAATTATTTACTGGGAACTTGAAATGGATAAAGCGCAAGACAAAAGCATGCTCGAAGTTTTGAAAATGCAGAAAGCTGATGCTAATACCCAGTTCTTTAAGTTCATCGAAAAAAATTATATCAATTGGTTAAACGGGAAGGATCCAAATCCACCTACGATGAGTCATACCTTGATTAAAAACAAATTCATGCCTGTGCTTGAAAAGAGCGAAAATGTTTTTTTAATTGTGATTGATAATTTGCGCTATGACCAATGGAAAATCATTCAGCCTATTTTACAGGATTATTATAAAGTGGAGAATGAAGAATTATTCTGCAGTATTTTACCAACCGCAACGCAATACGCGCGGAATGCATTATTCAGCGGTTTAATGCCAAGCGAAATGGAAAAACGCCATAAGGAATGGTGGTTCAATGATGAAGATGAAGGCGGAAAAAATCTGCACGAAGAAGATTTCATGCATGCACAATTGAAGCGTTTGGGTAAGGACATAAAATTCAGCTATAATAAAATCACCAATCATGCTGCCGGAAAAAAACTTGCAGATAACATCAATAACTTACTGCAAAACAAACTTAATATTATCGTTTACAATTTTGTGGATATGTTAAGTCACGCCCGCACTGAAATGGAAGTTATACGTGAATTAGCCGATGATGAACCTGCTTACAGAAGCATTACTTTGTCCTGGTTCGAGCATTCGCCTCTTATTGATATCATTAAACAATTAGCGGAGAAAAAAATAAAAGTGGTCATAACAACCGACCATGGCACGGTGCATGTAAAAGAACCGACAAAAGTTTTGGGCGACAAAAACGTAAATACAAATCTGCGTTACAAGCAGGGAAAAGCTTTAGATTATAATGCGAAAGAAGTATTTGAAATAAAAAACCCGAGCGATGCATTCCTTCCTAAATTGCATCCAAGCTCCCGTTTTATATTCGCGAAGGAAGACCGTTTCTTTGCTTACCCGAATAATTTCAATCATTATGTAAATTATTACCGCAATACCTTTCAGCATGGCGGAATTAGTCTGGAGGAAATGATTATCCCTTACATCACATTAACGGCGAAATAAATTGAATACGCTTGAATTGGATATAACAGATTTGCAAAAATTGCCGGATGTCTGTAAAAAATTAATTGGATTCGCTGGTAATGTAAAAATATTCGCTTTTCATGCTGAAATGGGGGCAGGCAAAACAACTTTAATTAAAGAGTTGTGTAAGCTTCTTGGTTCTACAGATAATTTTAGCAGTCCCACTTATTCAATTATGAATGAGTACAATTCTCCTAAAAATAAAATCTATCATTTTGATTTTTACAGAATGAAATCAGTTGAGGAGATTGTGGATATTGGTTTTGAGGATTATGTTTATTGTGATAATTATTGTTTTATTGAATGGCCTGATTTGGCATTACCGTTATTACCAAAACCTTACTTGACCATAGTCATAAATCATAATCAAAATAATCGTTACCTTAGCGCTCATATTACAGAGTGAAAACTAAGAAATTAATAGCCGTTTTTATTTTCCTTTCCTTTTTCTCGGGAATTTTCTCTCAAAACGACTCATTAGGCAAATCAAAAAAAATAAAGGGCAGTTTTTATTTTACCTGGGGATATACACGTGCTTGGTTTTCAAAAAGCACAATACACTTTTCAGATCATTCGGGAAAAATGCGCGATAATAATACCGGAAAGCCTACCGATTATGATTTTACCGTTTACAATGCAACAGCTTCTGATCGTCCCGATTTCCGCGGCATAGTTGATATTATAAATATTACTATTCCACAGTTCGTAGCTCATGCAGGCTATTATTTTAATAACAAGCAGGATATAGGAATTGAAATTAATTATGATCACACAAAGTACGTGGTTAATGATTACCAAAAGGTGCGTGTAAAAGGAACTTTTAACGGAACATCCATGGATAAGGACACAATTCTTGATCCAAAAAACTTTTTACATTTTGAGCATACCGACGGCGCTAATTTTTGGATGCTGAATTTTGTAAAGAGATGGAAAATTTATAATCCTGGAAAGAAATTACACATTGGCTGGGTTGCAAAAGCAGGAGCGGGTATAGTTTATCCAAGAACGGATGTGACTTTATTTGGTGAGCGTTTAAATAACAAATGGCATATTGCCGGATGGATTGTTGGTGTTGAGACCGGTTTACGCACTGAGTTTTTAAAATATGGGGTCTTTGAATTTACTGCCAAAGGCAGTTACGCAGATTACAGAAAAGTATTAGTGTTAGGGAAAGGAAATGGAACCGCAAGGCATAGCTTTTTTACTGCGCAATTAACGGCTACCATTGGATTTAAACTCTTCGGAATAAAAAAATAAGATTAAAATTCAGAAACTAGAAACCTGTACCAAAGTGGTTCATGCTCTCACGTTTCATCGGATTCACTGTCATAACCGGAATATTACTGATATCAACAATATGCTGAGCAGCAGTTCCGCTGAAAAATTCTTTTACGCTTAAGTCAGGTTTATTCATAATCATTACCAAATCAGCCTCAATTTTATTGGCGTATTCAACTACTGTTTCAGCAATGTGATCGCTTGCAATTGATTTGTTGGTACAGGAAATATTTTTGCCTTTTATGAATTGTTTTACCTGGTGTGCGTATGCTAATAATTGATTTTCGTAAGCTAAATCGGTTGGACTAAACACTGATAAAATACGGATAGAAGCACCGAAGTATTTTGCCATTTGTACAGCGATATCTACTTTTTCACGTGATTCGCGTGATAAATCCAATGGCAATAAAATATTTTCGCAGCCATCGCGGTGTTCTTTACCGCGGATGGTGATAACAGGACAAGGCGATTTACGGATTAATTTAGAAGCGCTTCCGCCAAAAATATCTTTAAATTTCATATGGCTTTCTAATCCAACAACAATTAAAGTGGCCTTTAGTTCTTCAGCAACACGGTCGGTTTCAGAATAAATGTCTCCTTTAACATTCATAAACTCAACCGGTACCAATCCGCTCTCAGCTTCAGTTTGTTTAACCAATTTGGTAAGGTCGTCGTAACGCTCCTGACCGGTTTTTGAATAAACATGAAGGATAACTAGTTTTGAATGGGTGTATTTTGCAAGGTTGTAAGATTGCTTAACTGCTAATAACGATTGTTCGGTAAAATCTATCGGAATTAATACGATGCCTCTTTCTTTAACTTGCATAAGGTTAGGTTTTTAAGCCACAAAGGTATAAAATTTTGGGAATATAGGCCATTTGCCTGTTTTTTTTGTGAAAACCATAAAAACTTACGATATTTGCGACCCAATTTAAAACTAAAATTATGGCAGTAAAGATTAGACTACAAAGACATGGTAAAAAGGACGCAGCGTTCTTTCATGTAGTAGTTGCGGATGGTCGTGCACCTCGTGATGGAAAATTCATTGAAAAATTAGGGGTTTATAACCCTAGCACTAACCCTGCAACTATCGACATTAACTTTGATAAAACCCT
>CAZRNW010000464.1:0-3503 GCA_964601535.1 uncultured Flavobacteriaceae bacterium | reverse complement strand
TTGGAGCTATTGCTGCCTTACTAAAAAGTGTCGGTAACATCTTTCCAAAAAAAGGAAAAGAAGGCGAAGGCTCAGGCGGAGAAGGTGGCGGAAGTGAAGAAGGCGGAGGCGGTTCATCTGAAGAAGGTAGTGGATCAAGTGATGAAGGTGGCGGTGGAAATGTAACTACTAAAAGTAAAAGCTCCGGTTCTTCAGGAGGTGGAGGAAGTAGTAGCGGTGGTGGCGGAGATGATGATGCATCAGACGATTCGAACATCAACGGCAAAAGTAAAAGCAAGGGCAAAGAAAAAGAAGATGTTGAAGATAATAAACCTGAAGGCTTTTGGGACAAGAATAAAAAATGGATCAAGCCTGTAGCGATTGGTGTAGGAAGTTTAGGATTGCTTTTCGCAGGATACAAAATCGTTACACATAAAAAACCTGCCGCTACACAACCTTCTTTATCAGGTGTACCGAGGAGTAAGAAAAAACATAAACCTAAAAAACACAAACACTTCAAAAGTAAAAAACACAAAAAAGAATCAGTTGCATTAATGTAGAGCAAAATAATTTTTGAGTTCAATTAAATAACAAAAAGAAAAAATGGGAAAAAGTAAAAACAGGTACATAAAAAAAGCGCACCAACACGAGGTACTTAATGGAGCGAATCCATTAGCGAAAGGTGACTTTAAAAAAACCGCCATTGAAACAGGCCGTGATGTATTGATCGGAGCTATCGGTGGTGGATTAGCAGGCGCGGTGGTGGGACGTTCTTCTTTCCTTGTCGGAATTGCGATAACCGGTGTCGGACATTACATGGGCAGTAATGGCGCGGCAGCATTCGGTGTGGGCATGATGGCATCGGGAGGATACCAAGCCGTTGCAGGAATGAACGGAAATGAAAGAGATGGCTTCGATGGAATAAAAGACCGAATGACCGCATTTAAAAATGAGTTTAAACACAAACTCTTTTTAGATAAGATCATCAAGAGCAAAGAAAAAGAAGACGGAACAAACGGAATGGGCGAAGTACAATACATCACTTATCCAAATGGGAAAGAACTTGAAGGAGCCTTTGATGATTTAGACCGCATCGAAAGGCAAGTGGCGGAGTCAGCAAAAAACTTTGAACGTAAACAATCCTTCTCAGGTGGGATTGGTGAACTGGGCGAAGAGCCTCTTTTATAAACCCTGAACCCTCATCATCAATCATCAAAACAAAAATTAATTACAAACTAAAAACAAAACAATATGTTAGGAATGTTAGACGGAGTCGAAGAGTACAATAACTCAGCAGCTTTATTGGGCGTAGATGGCCCCGAAACACAAGAATTATTGGGCGCACTAGGACGCATGAATCCAATTCAGCGTATGCGCGTGATGAATAAAATGGCGGGTGGTGTTCCCGCAAGTAAAGGATCAAGAGCTGAAATGGAAAAACATTTTAGCGAGTTGCCACAACACATTAAAGATGGCTTAATGAAAGGTGAGTTGCGTTTAGCGGATACGATCATTTACAGTATCAAACCCGTGAATTCGAAAACGGTAAAAATGTTTGAAACGCAAGATGACAAAGAAGTAGGCTTGCGTAATATTAGTAACGCTAAATTGCCAAAGAACCAAGCCTTATTGGTAAGCGGGATTTTCTTATTGGCAGCAATTCCGGCAGAGGTGAACAAAGACCAGGTAATTGCCTCCAAATTTGATGGCATTGAAGATTTTGCTGCATTGGCCAACGGAGAGTTCAGTTTAAAAAGTAACAAGAAAATCATTATGCCTGAAACGGTGAACACAATTTTCAAAACCAAAACGATGAACACCGTTCCGGTTGGTTATTACAAACTGGCAAACCCGCGTATGATCCACGATGATATTTTGGTGGAAGCAACCATTGACTTAGGCTCAATGCAAGGCTTAGATCCGAAGACACATTTGTATGTGGGTTTACACGGAACTATCACAACTCCGTAATCATTAGCAAAAAAAGTGGTTTGCTTTTAAAGGCAAACCACTTTAATTAAACCTAAATGATGAAAAAATCTTTTTAAAGATATAAATAATAAAGAGAAAACAAAGATGCTAAAATATTATTCCAAGCAATTTGATGTGCAAATAACCGAAGCCGGAAAAACGGTAAAGAAAACCTTTGAGGTAGATAAAAGCGTGAAAACCATTTATGGTGTGTGCATTCTTTCCAATCGTGATGACCTGACTTATTACAGAGGCTCTTTCAGATTAGAAATCAACAAAGATGAAATCTATCCCGATGGCTACTCTACTAAAAAAATCATGTCATCGGAAAACGTGGAGCCGAATAAACGTTGTTTTTTCATTGGTAAAATTTCAATCAGTAACGGCTTGATCACCTTTGAATATACCGACAATGAAGACGGTAGAACAGTGTTCGCTCCTTATATCGTGTCCTTAAGTGTTGATGGAGAAAGAGAAAGCGAGATATGAGCAGGGTAAGAATTTTAGTAACTGAAGCAACCATCACTAAGGCGGGGCAAGTCACGCACTTTCAAGTCAAACTTTCCAAACACGCTTTTAAAATAGTCGGCATTGAAACCGATGTGCTTTTGAAATCGAGATCAGGGAAAGAAGTGATTGCTCCATCAGCTATGCCGGAAATCAAAACTTTAGAAGCATTAGTTACTGCAAGAGAACCAAGAATAGAAGGTTATTACAACGTTGCCGGAAAACTGAAGCTACAAAGTATGGAAAAAGAAAACATCTTCTTTTCAGATTGGGTCAAGGCTTCGGTGTTTTATGAAGGATTTAAACAGCCAAAGGCTTTTGAGATTCATTCAGGCTTAAAAGACATTAGGGGAAAAACCGCACCGAAAAAAGTAGATGTGCCTGTTGAGTCCACAATCATTAATGCTATATATCTCGACACGATTGGGAAGTTTCACAAGCAAGACCTTCTTTATACACTTAAAGTATTTGTGTGGATTGAAACAAGTGAGAATCAAAATGGAGTAACGTTTGAATTTTTAAACAACGAAAAAGAAACAACCGAAAAATGACAACAGCACTCGCATTGGAATATATCCCCCGAAGAATGGAAGAGTTGGGTTACGGTAAAAACTATTACATCCGCTTCCGGCACTTGACGTTACAGGCAGGAGAATTGTTAGAGCTTGAAGCCTACAACCAGTTCTACATTTTAGTAGAAGACCCTCCGGTCAGCATTAGTGTGATATCGGATTTTGGAATGTACGATCTGAGTTTTGGCAAAACCAACGAGCAGAGCTACGAACATCAAGGAGTGATTTATATCAATAATTATTCAACTACTACAAATCATTTGCGATTCATTCAGGTAATACCAAAGCATTTAAAAACGGAAGAAAAAAAATAATATGGCAATCACAAGCGAAACATACGACCAGTTAAAAATCGACAAACTAAAATTGTATCTGCAAACACAGGCAGATAGAAACGCTGCACGTTATTATGAAATCTATGTCGATAATTTAAAAGCAGTTCATAAAACAAACGATATCCAGGAGTTTGATTCT
>CAZRNW010000463.1:0-3507 GCA_964601535.1 uncultured Flavobacteriaceae bacterium | reverse complement strand
ATCAGCTAAACGGTAGCTCGGATCAATAATTACGTTTTTTAATTTACTTCCAACATTAACGGTGGCGGTGTAAGTCGTTTTTAATTTTGGTCCCCAGCCTACCCAGCGCGGTAATGTTTTTCCCCAGGTTGGTTTTTCGAACCATGTATTCGGAATCTGATAATGCAAAGCAGAATCGTTTTTATCAATCACTGTAAAATCAATAGGCATTTGCATGGAACCAATACGTTTAAAGGTAATTTCATAAATTCCATTTTTCTTTTTCTTTATGCGGCCAATTTTATAATCAATTGTTTTTGTGGTTTCAAGCCACTCATCAAAAAACCAATTCAGATCAACTCCACTGTATTGAATTATCGAGTTACGAAAATCTTCAGGGTAAGGGTGACAAAATTTCCATTGCTTAAAATAATTCTGCATCGCCTTATCAAACAAAGCCCTGCCCAAAACATATTCGAGGTTTTTGAGCATGGTGGCTGTTTTAAAATACACACTGCTGTAACCTCCGCCATGACGAATACCGCCGTTGAAATCATCACTGTGCGTATTTAAAGTTACCTCTTCTCCTTTTGTAACAACCGAATTATAATAGCCTGTATAAATTTGCTGGTCGACGATACGAACGGGATAAGTAAATTTATTTTCGTATTTATTTCTTGGTGAATATTCTTTCACAATCGGGCCATCAATAAACTGATAGGTATCGGCGGTATAAAATTGCGTCAAGCCTTCATCTAAAAATGCGCGGTAAGTTTCGTTGCTTCCCACCATTCCGAAAAACCAATTGTGTGTTAACTCATGAATAAACAAAGAACGGTAACCGGGATCAAAGCCACCATTTAAAGTCATCATCGGATATTCCATTCCATCGTTAGCATCAGCGCTAATCATTTTTGGATAGTGATACGGACCGATATTGTAAGAGTTGACCTCAATTATTTTAGTAAGGAACTGAGCGGCATTGTACCAACCTGCGGCATGGGGCTCTTGCACTAAAGCAATACAACGTATGCCATCGATGTTAGCTTCACCAATACGGTAAGTAGGATCTGCAGTGTAACCAACATCATGAACATTGATAGCACTAAACTGCCAGGTTTTTTTGGTACCATCTTTTTTGATGATTGTACTTGGTGCAGAATTCCACGGCTTCTTTAAAAAATTCGAAATGTCTAATTGCTTTCTTAAATCTTCCGGCAACATTTCTTTTTCGTTCACCATGGTTCCTGTTCCGTCAACAATATAATTATTCGGAAAAGTTAACTCAACAAAAAAAGAACCGAAGTCACCATAAAATTCGTGGTCCATGTGTTGATCTGTATCCCAATTGAATTTCCTGTCAAAAACTGAAATGCGCGGATACCAGTGTACCAAATCATAATGCTTATTGCCGAAAGCATTAAACGTTTTCATGCGGTTACGGATAACTTCGCGGTCGAAATAAGTTTTGAAATCGATGTCAAAGGTAACTGATTCTCCGGAAGGTATCGGTTTAGTTAAAATTACCTTCAGAACAGTATTATCTAATTCAGTATGTAATTCCTTTCCTTTAATGGAAATTTTTTCGACTATGGTTCCTAAATTTTTTCCGCGGTATTTACCGTATTTAAAATTGTAATTATTGTTTTTATATAAATCAGAGAGGTAGGAATCTTTATTTTGCGCGTTGCTGTAAAGATGAAAGTAAACAACTGTTAGATCATTGGGAGAATTATTCCAATAAGTTAGTTCTTCATGGCCGGTGACAATATCAGAGCTATCGTTTATTTCTGCTTTAATATTATAATGAACATCCTGCTGCCAATAGCCTTCGTAAGGTTTCCGGTTTTTCCAGTACAAAGGATTGGTTACTGAACGGTAGTCAATGTACTCGTTTTGTGAAAAGAGGAAAACGGGAAGAACAATAAAAACGAGAAAAAGTCTCATGCTATAAGGGTAATAATGACTAAAGATAGAAGTTATTTAAGAGCCTTCAAACTTAAATCCAAACTTTTTACGTGATGAGTTAAGCTGCCAACGGAGATAAAATCGACACCGCATTTGGAGTATTCGGCAATGTTTTTTTCGGTGATTCCTCCAGAGGATTCTACTTCAAAACGCCGTTTAATCAGCTTAACCGCTTCTTTTGTTTGTGCCGGCGTATAATTATCCAGCATAATGCGCTGCACGCCTCCGCGCTTTAAAACTTTTTTTACATCATTTAAAGTTCGCGTTTCTACTTCGATGCTGAGTGCCAATTTTTTATTTTTTATATACGAATTCGCTGCATTAATAGCCTGAACAATTCCGCCGGCAAAATCAATGTGATTATCTTTTATTAAAATCATATCAAACAAACCGTAACGGTGATTCGCTCCTCCGCCTATCACCACTGCCCACTTTTCGAAAAAACGGAAACCCGGTGTGGTTTTGCGGGTATCAATCACTTTTGTTTTGGTACCCTTACAAAGTGATTGAAGGTATTTTGTTTTGGTAGCAATTCCGCTCATCCGTTGCATTACATTTAATACCAAACGTTCGGCGGTGAGTAAGGTTTGCGTTTTACCTTCCACTATAAATACAACATCACCTTTTTTTATTTTGCGGCCGTCTTTCATCAAGACTTTAACAGCAATTGTTTTATCAATGATTCTGAAAATTTCTACAGCTGCTGCAACACCGGCTATTATCCCATCTTCTTTTGCGAGTAATTGCATTTTGCCTCTGTGATTTGAAGGAATGGTAGCAAGGGCGGTATGATCACCATCGCGCACATCTTCCTTAAAGGCGCGATGCACAAATTTTTTAAAATTAAAATGTTTTTCGTGAAGCAGGATGTAACTACTCATTTTCGTTTTCAATCCTGAATTGGGAAATTAAATTGCGGCGCAATAAAATGGAGACCCGGAATTTTCCATTAGCTGTTTCCAGTGAACCGCTTACAAACTGCACGCTTTGATTCACCGTACGTGAATGTGACACCGTGAAATTTTTGATGGTATGTTTTTCGAAAAAATATTTGATGTTGGCTTCGGCTTGTGCTTTGCTGAGTAAGTCTTCCTGATTTAAAATTTTAACGGTGAGTTTTTCGTCAAAAAATTTTACGAGTTCAGATGCTTTACCGCCTTTAATAGCAGCAACAACATCATCCGTTACATCAAAAGCAGTAAAGGCAGAAGAAAGAAAAAAGAATATAGATACAAGTAATTTCATTTATCATTAATAGGTGCTAAATTTACTAAATTATACGCTTTATATAGATGAAGGTTACTTTACTGCAAATAGATAAAACGACTGAAAATTACTTAAACGAAGGGATTGCTATTTACCTTAAGCGTTTAAAGAACTATACAGTATTCGAAATAAGCACAATAAACGTGCCAAAGGCAGTGAGAATGAGGCCTGAAGCTGAACAGAAGAACGAAGAAGCAAAACTCATCCTTAAGCAAATTAAAGAAAACGACCATTTAGTGATTTTAGATGAGGGTGGAAATTTGTTAAATTCAGTCGGTTTTAGTGAGTTTTTGA
>CAZRNW010000462.1:2667-3510 GCA_964601535.1 uncultured Flavobacteriaceae bacterium | reverse complement strand
CCTCCAATTAAAGCGGCAGAGATGAAGATTATCGAGCGTGCATTCAAGTCACTTGAGTTCGCAACCGGTAAGGATATAATTGTTGCTAAATCATTGCCTTCATTAAATGAGTTAGCGAAATTATTGAAGCAACATGATAAAGACTGGACATTGAAATTATCAGGTCACACCGATAACCAAGGTACACCTGAGAAGAACATGGATCTTTCTGAGAAACGTTCGAATGCTGTGAAGAGATATTTAGTGAAGAAAGGTGTAACAGCAACCAACGTAATCACAGAATGGTTCGGTCAAACTCAGCCAATCGATTCGAATGATACGCCTAAGGGCCGTCAGAAGAACAGAAGGGTGGAAATGAAAATTCTCTTCAAGGAAGTAGTGAAGTAATCTAATAATATATAAAACATCCCCTCCTAAGGCGGGGATGTTTTTTTTTGCTTAAAAATTAAAAACATGAAACTAAAATTTACCGCAGCTTTAATTTGTGCTTTAGGATTAAATATGGCATCACAAACCATCGGCCTTCAATTATCTTATATTGATTCTACTTACGCACCGCAAACAGATTTTTATAAATTTTGTAATGGGAAATGGTTAAAGAACACTAAAATCCCTGATAGCGATTCGCGTTGGGGAAGTTTCAATGAGATTAATGAACGCAATCTTGCAAATATTAAAACAATTTTAAGTACTGTTTCAGCAAATAAGACTGCTAAACCGGGAAGTGATGTTCAGAAACTACGTGATTTTTATTTAACTGCAATGGATTCGGTGAAAGCCGAAAAATTGGGGTTATCGCCTATAAAACCACAACTGGCAAAAATTGATGCACTGAAAACAAAT
>CAZRNW010000462.1:0-2657 GCA_964601535.1 uncultured Flavobacteriaceae bacterium | reverse complement strand
CTGCAGAATTCTAAACCAAGGGTATCGGAACTTTTATAGGCGTAGATGTGGAAGCAGATTTGAAAAACAGCAACCGCTACAAAGTTTATCTGGGCCAAACAGGTTATACTTTACCTGATTGCGATTATTATACTAAACCGCAATTTGAAGCAATTAGGACAGCATATCAAGGCCATATTAAAAATATGTTAGCGATTGCTTTTTATCCGGAATCAGCCGAAGTCAATGCAAAAAAAGTTTTTGAAATGGAAAAAGCGTTGGCTGCAAAAGCTATGAACGCAGAGGCGCAGCGTGATGTACAAAAGCAGTACAATCCTTATTCAAAAGCTGATATTAAAAAATTAACACCAAATATTAACTGGGATTTATACTTTAGTTCATTAGGTACTAAATTACCCGATACATTAATTGTAGCCCAGGTTGATTTTTATACCGAACTAAATAATCTCGTGAAAACTTACAGTATTGCCGACTGGAAAATTTATCTGAAATGGAAGTTAATTCACGATGCGGCTCCTTATTTATCATCCAATACAGTCATTGAAAATTTTAATTTCTTTGGTAAAACATTAAGCGGTGCTAAGCAAATGAAACCCCGTTGGAAAAGAGCTCAGGCGGATGTGAACCGGTATGTAGGCGAAATTCTAGGGAAATTATACGTTGAATCTTATTTTAATAAAGATGCTAAGGAAAAAGTGAAACGCATGGTTGATAATTTGGTTGCTGCATACCGCGAAAGGATTGCAACAAGACAATGGATGAATGAGACAACAAAAAAACAGGCGAATTTAAAATTAGATAAACTTATCCGTAAATTTGGTTTTCCTGATACATGGAAAGATTATACCGCTTTAACTATTAAAACGGATAATTACTGGAATAATGTAATGGCAGGTTCACAATTTGATTGCAGACGTAAGATAAATAAACTTCCTAAACCGGTTGATAAAATGGAGTGGGGTATGACACCACCAACCGTAAATGCTTATTACAATCCAACAACAAACGAAATTGCTTTCCCCGCAGGAATTATGCAGGTACCGTTTTTTGATTATAATGCCGATGATGCATTTAATTACGGTGTAATGGGTTCTATAATCGGACACGAATTAACCCACGGCTTTGATGACCAAGGCTCGCAGTTTGATGCGGATGGAAATTTAAAAATGTGGTGGACTGAGGACGATTACAAAAACTTTAAAGAGAGGAAGAAATTAATAATTAGTCAGTTTAATTCATTCGTAGCTATTGATACGCTCCGTGTTAACGGCGAATTAACGCAAGGAGAAAATATTGCTGATTTAGGTGGTTTAACAATGGCTTACTATGCTTATAAGAAGTCTCTTAACGGTCAGAAATCACCTGTTATGGCAGGATTTACCGGAGAACAGCGTTTCTTTATGGCATGGGCTCAAGGTTGGAAAAATCTGGCGCGTGAAGCAGCCGAAAAACAATTATTAGCTACTGATCCTCATGCACCGGGTAAATTCAGAGGCTTTGCTCCTTTAACCAATATGCCGGAGTTTTATCAAGCTTTTAATATTAAAGAAACCGACGCAATGTACAGAAAACCAGAGCAAAGGGTTGAAATTTGGTAGCTCGGCTAAAGGGGTATTTCACCTCTTTAAACTTATACCCCACTCAATGTTAATATATACTTGAAGCACGAATTTTGACCAAAATTATATTATTACTATATTCGCAACTTAATTAGATGACTAAAAGGCTCTTAGCAATTCTTTGTTTTTTCACAGTTCTATCTGCTGTGTCACAAAACTTTATACGTCCAAACGAATGGAAAAAATACCGTAAGGAAGTTTACGGAAGTGTTGGTGCAGCTAACTTTTTGGGTGATCTTGGAGGACTAGACAGAATCGGTACCGATTATAGTCCGGTTGATTTAGAGTTTACCGAAACGCGTACAGCTTTTCAAATTGGATACCGTTACAAATGTGCAAAGTGGTTTAACTTAAGTACTCAGTTCAACTATCTGATTGTTCGTGGTGATGATAGATTAACCAAAGAACCTTTCCGTCAGAATAGAAACTTAAATTTCAAATCTAACATTTTCGAATTGTCCGGCCGTTTAGAATTCGTTTACATGGCTAACCGTGTTGGTCACCGTTACGGAATTAAACGCACCTTAAGCCGTCGTATGAAAAACCGTTCTTGGGATTTTACAGCTTTTGTTGGTTTTGGAGGATTTTACTTCAATCCAAAAGCAAGAGATGCGAGAGGAAATTGGGTGAAATTGAAGCAATTCCATACCGAAGGTCAAGGCTTACCGGGTGGCCCTCAACAATACAAAAACTATCAGATTTGTATCCCAATGGGAGTTGCTTATCGTATTTATTTTAACAGAAAAGTTTGTGTTGGACTTGAATTTAATTTCAGAAAAACATTTACCGATTATATTGATGACTGCAGCGGTGTTTATTACGATAAGAATGCAATCGCTCAGGCTTACGGTCAGCAAGCGGCCTATTTCGCTGATCCAAGCTTCGGGAGAAACCCAGGGCAGACATATGGTTTCAATCCTAATGACACCAGCGGGAAGCCTGCTGAAATGCGTGGTGATAAGAAACAAATGGATGCTTACATGAGTTTGCAGTTAACCGTTGGTTATATTATCAAACAAAAACGTGGTAAAACCCGTT
>CAZRNW010000461.1:0-3514 GCA_964601535.1 uncultured Flavobacteriaceae bacterium | reverse complement strand
AAAACTAAACCATTTGCCAAGGTTTAAAAGTGCCGGTCCGGCCTTAATTTTTGGCAAAGGCTTTCCTAATTCGGTATGCAGTTTATCTAACACATATTTAAATGAATAATTATTTTCTATTAAAATAAAACGCTCGCCAAAAACTTTTTTATTCACTAAAGCCACCATTGCACCCGCCACATCAATCGCTCCAACAAATCCTGTAACGCCTTCCGTATAAAATTTCACACCCTTTGAACTTAGTGAAACTAACTGTCCGGTGCCCCTACCCCAGTTACCCGGGCCAACAATTACTCCCGGATTTACGATGACTGCATTTAAACCTTCTTCCATTCCACGCCAAACTTCTTGTTCTGCTAAATATTTACTTAGTGAATAAGCGCTTTGATCGGGTGCTGTTTTCCAGAATACAGTTTCATCAATATCTGTTTTAATGTCTTTATTCTGCAATGTCGCTATTGAACTCACAAAACAAAATGCTTCTACTTTATTATTAATGCAAGCGTTCACCAAATTAGCAGTGCCTTCTTTGTTTGCTTTAAACAACTGGTCTTTATCTTTATCCACCAATGAAATCAGAGCCGCACAATGATAAACTGTTGTTACATCTTTCAGCAATTCATCAAAACCCAATACATCGTTTAAATCGGCCTCGCGCCAGATAATTTTATTGAAGAGTGTTTTGTAGTCGGTAGTGTAGAAGGAAAAAACTTCTTCTACTTCTTTAATGTTACTGGATTTTCTTTTCATGGCAATAACAGGCTGCCCTTTCTGAAGCAGTGTAAGCAAAAGATGTGAGCCTACTAATCCTGTTGCGCCGGTTACTAAATTCAATTTATTGTGATTAATTAAATTTAAAAATTAAAAAAAGAAGAAAAACACTTATCTGAGTTAGAAAACCAAGAAAAAATCCTGAATAAATCTGTTTAGGTTCATGGGCCTTTAAATACAAACGGCATGTAGCAATGATGCCAGCCAACAAAACCAAAACTGATAATTGCGGAACTGCATTATATTTTAATACATAAGACACCACTATTAAAGAACCCAACAAACCACCAATACCAACCATGTGCGCGCTTATTTTGTATTTTATGTTTATGAGCGCAGTAAACAAAATCGACAATCCCCCTCCGAAAATAAGCACTTTAATGCTTGGCCAAACGCTTAAATCGAGAAACAGGTAAAACAAACCAAAATAAAAACATGAAGTTAATACATAAGGAAATGTTCTTTCTTTTTGATCTTCCAGCCTTAAAGAACTAATTCTGTTTAAACGGTAGAGAATATAAATATTTATGACAGGAAGGATAAATGAAAAAGAAAATATCATTGATGATATAATCCATTTTAAATTGGTTGGAGTGAGATAATAATAAATAGAACCGCGCAAGAAAAAGAAAAACAGCAAACTGCCATAACTGCACATGAGCAGGGGATGAAAAACTACCGATACAATATTGGCGAATGTTTTCAGTGGTTAGTGATTAGTGGTTAGAGTCAAGTGATTAGTTTTAGGATAGTTTTTCTGATAAGAGAGCCATTTCCCTTCTTGGATCCTTATTATCGTAAATGATATTATAAACTGCATTGGTGATCGGCATGTCGACTTTATATTTTTTGTTGATTTCGTAAACGCATTTCACAGCGTAGTAACCTTCGGCAATCATATTCATTTCCAATTGCGCCTGTTTTACACCATAACCTTTTCCAATCATGGCACCAAACATCCGGTTCCGGCTAAATTGCGAATAGGCGGTTACCAATAAATCACCAAGATAAGCGGATGCTTTTATATCGCGGTCGATTGGATGAACCGCATCTACAAATCGTTTTATTTCCTGAATGGCATTACTTATTAATACAGCCAGGTAATTATCACCGTAACCTAAACTATGACAAATTCCGCCTGCAACAGCTACAACATTTTTCAGTACAGCTGAAAGTTCCGTTCCGTAAATATCATCACTAGCGGTTGATTTTATATAGCGGCAATTGAATGAAGAGCATAATGTTTCTGCATTAGTAATTTTAGAACATGCGATGGTTAAGTAAGATAATTTTTCCATGGCTACTTCCTCGGCATGGCAAGGCCCGGTAATAACTCCAATATTCTCGAAGGGAATTTCGTAAACTGTATTTAAATATTCGCCCACAATTAAATTATACTCAGGAATTATTCCTTTAATAGCCGAGAAAACTAATTTGTTTTTAAAATCACTTTTATCAATGCCTTTTAAGCTTGTATGCAAAAACGCTGAAGGAATTGATAAAATAATAATATCTGATTTTGAAATGCATTCTTTTACGTTGGTAAAAAAATTAATTTTCTTAATGTCAAAATCAACCGAACTTAAATATTTTGGATTGTGTTTGTTTGTTTTTATATAGTCAATATCATCCCCATTACGGAAATACCAATTGATGTTGTCGCAATTATTGCTTAAAATTTTTACAATAGCTGTTGCCCAGCTTCCGCTTCCTATTACACCTATATTTTGATTGTTACTCATTTTACGCGTAAACAATGTCTTTTTCTTCCGGCGATTTTTGTCCTGTGTATTTAATATAAATCCTTGCTAAGGTAACAACATCTTTTAAGCAATAGGTCTTTATTTTATCAAGGTTCTTTTCTTCGTAATACACTTTCGCGACCTGGCTTCCATCCATATCGTCTTTTGGAGATGGAATATTTAAAACATTAGCCAATAAATTTAAAGAAGTAAAGTTTTTAATATCCCCGAAACGCCACATTTCCATGGTGTCGAGATGTTTTACATCCCAGGGTTTTAATCCTTGCAATTGAAAATTGCGTGGGAAGTCCACCCCGTTAATTATCATCCGGCGACTCAAAAACGGATAATCAAATTCTTTTCCGTTGTGTGCGCACATAAAATGTTCCGCTTTATTAAAATGAGTTTTTACCAATTCGGCGAATTCTTGCAGTATTTTTTTCTCATCATCGCCTGCAATTGCTTTTACCCTGAATTTTCCTTTGTGGTAATAACCGAGTCCGATGCAAATCACCTTCGAGAATTCTGCGTAAACGCCTGCTTTGTTATAAAGTTCCTCAGGTTTGTTTTCAGGGTTAAACGCCCATTTTTTGTCCCATAAATCCTTAACAGAAGGATTTAAATCTGCATATTTATAAACAACAGGAGCCGTTTCTATATCCAGAAACAAAATGTTATCTAATTTAGGTTGTGCCATTTTCATTACTAATATATTGGTTTTATGTTGATAAAAAAAGGCTGTTCTTTTGAAACAGCCCCGTTAGTTAAAGTTTAAAGTATCAGCATCGCATCGCCATACGAATAGAAACGGTATTTTTCTTTAATCGCTTCTTTGTAAGCTTTCATGATTAAATCGTAACCGCCAAATGCACTTACCATCATCAATAAAGTTGATTCAGGCATATGGAAATTCGTAATCATACAATTCGCTACATTAAATTCGAAGGGAGGAAAAATAAATTTATTAGTCCAGCCTACATACGGATTTAATTGCCCGGTTG
>CAZRNW010000460.1:0-3516 GCA_964601535.1 uncultured Flavobacteriaceae bacterium | reverse complement strand
AAAACGTTAGCAGCAAAGCAGAATGACATACTTCAATCCAAAAATATCCGCCGACAAATACGCAAAAGGACGACCAAGTTCTCACGATATTTCTATCGGACGAATTAAAGAGTTTTTAAAAATAGACAATAAGCTCGATAAAGCCTTAGACATTGCTTGCGGGACAGGACTTTCAACAAAGGCTCTTTTATCTATTGCTACAAATGTTTATGGTACGGACATCTCCGAAGAAATGATAAACCTCGCTCCGTCAAAAGACATTATTGAATATTCGATTGCATCTGCAGAAAAACAACCGTTTCCTGACAATCAATTTGATTTAATAACTGTTTGTGCAGGTGTTCATTGGTTTAATGTAGACAAATTCTTGCAAGAAGTAAATCGACTTTTAAAATATAATGGTTGGTTAATTCTTTATTCTACGTATGGTTTATCATCCATGACAAATGAGGCAGACTTTGTTAAGTGGGTAGAAAATGTTCACGTATCTCGTTTTCCATACCCGCCAAGTAATTATAATTACGAGTGGACGAATAGTAATTTAAAATCAAAAGGCTTTATTCTTCAAAAAGACGAGCAGTTTGAAACGCAAACTCAGCTGACAAAAAAACAACTGGTTGACTATTTTACTTCTCAAAGTAATATTACACAAGCGGTAGAAAGTGGAAAGGGAAATTACAATGAAATAGACGCTTGGCTTGAAAATGAATTATCTGTTTTTTATAAAAATCAACAGACAAGAGAAATAAACTTTGCAAACCCAATAAAGTATTTACAAAAAGCAGGCTGACCTGTGTGTATCGTGTGGACAAATGCTCAGCTGCTAACACAGGGCAGTGCCGAAAATTTTTCCTTCGCGCTTGTCCCGGGCATAGCGCGGGACAATTTGCCTGCTGAAGCAGACGTTTTTGCGCCAGCCTTAACACCTTGGACAAGTAACTAAAAAATATTATCTTTAATATAAAGTTTCAGGAATGCGCGAAGTAAAAACTTCGGCAGCCCTGAAACCGTTATAAGTAATGCGCCCTGACTTTTTCTCCTTAGACAATATCTTGGTAGACATCATCTCCCCGAATACTAATTCTGTCCTTCGCTCATCTTCTCGGTTTGACAAGGAGAATTTTAAGTTTTTTCCTTGCCGACGCACACGGCTGACACAGCCGATAGAACAGCTATCACTTCTGCGCAACTCAATTGCAAGTTGTGGCTGTGTGCATGCGGGGCAGAAAATTTTTACGGTTCGGTCGCTATGCACACATCCACAACCAAGCCCTTTTTTAATTGTAGAATAAGGTGGGCTGCAAATCAGTTGCGCCCTAACGCACTTTCCAATAAGGTGTGGCGAAGCCACCTCTTTGCGCTCTCGCTCCGCTCAGTCAAGGCGCAAGCCACAGGCGTATGGCATTTTTTTGTAAATTGCATAATAATAAAAACCCACAAGTGAAATTAGATTTTGAAGCCATATTAAAGTTTTTTTCCGAGAAAGATGCTTCTAAACGCGTTACTTACTTTAAAACTTTATTAGAGATAGCATTTTCCTCTCTTTATTCAATTCATTTATACAAACATCTTATAAGCAAGTTTAGTCTTATCGCTTTAAATGATCTACAAGCGCTTTATGAATATTTTGTAAATGGTACATTCTTTATTTCTTTATTTCTATTCATTGGTTCTTTTCTTATAGTTAGGTATGCTCTAAAGTGGATTCTTAATCTTTTTGACTTTTGTGTTTTGAAATTGATAGGCGGTCCAGAAAAATTCGTTAAAAGTCCTCCATATAAAGTATTAAGTAGTTTTGGCGTTATAAATATTAAGAAAGGCGAAAGACCAACTCCTGGTAAGTACTTTGAAATTGTATATAATGTCTTAAAATCGTTTTATTTAACACCTAAATCACAGATTTTTGACTTTTTATTTCATAATGTTTCTATTCTTTTTCAGGTCTTTTTCATTTATATCTTTTTCTTGAAAGCGAAGATTCCATTTTCAAAACCGATTGATATTATAATGTGGGTTGTTTTTATTTATGCTTTTATTAATCAGCTTGGAGTATACATTGTTGTAAAAATTATTGAACTACAAGGTTACAAACTTTTAGAGATGATGGAAGGATTCATGCGTTTTAACGACAATTATGAGTCTTATCAAAACTCTTTTAATTCAGACAAGGCTATATTTTCTAAATCACAAAACATTTTACCTCAAAGAGATTCTTACAGTAATACACTTTATGGAGCAATAGTCAATTACACAGATAAAGAAAGCATTGTATTAAGCGTAAATGGAAAATGGGGCGATGGGAAAACATCCCTGATCAATATGACTCTTGAACCTATTATTTATAACGCCGATGATAAAAAGTATGTGTTTTTCTTTAATCCTTGGAGCTTCTCGAATTCAAAAGATCTAGTTTCAAACTTCCTACATGAATTAAATAAGCACATCAAAAAAATACTTGGTCCCGAATATTCCGAAGAACTCGAGAACAAACTGTTCTTATATATAAACTACATTACATTAGGTGATTTCAAGACCCCGCCAGAAAAATTACAGCAGGAAAATGACACAGAAAGTCTAAAAAAAGAAATTCAAAGAGTTCTACGTTCTGTTGATTTTAAACTGATTGTTATTATAGATGATATTGATAGGCTTGATGCGGATGAAACAAGACAAATCTTTAAATTAGTAAAATCCGTTGGTGACTTCCCAAACCTTATCTATATACTTCCATTCGATAAAGAACGAGTAATAAACGAGCTCAAAATTGAAAATGATTATCTGAAAAAAATTATTCAGGTAGAAATTCAACTCCCTCCGGTAAGTATTAGTGATGTAAAAAACATCCTAAATGACAAAATACAGAAGTTAACACAAGCCTTAGAACTTAAACCGCTTAATAAGCGCAAATGGGACAATTTAGTAGATTCTGGTCTTTGTTATTATATTTTAAATATTAGGGACATAAATAGATTAGTAAATACATTGAAATTTTATCTTTCCTCTCCTCGTGTAAAGGAACTAAATACCACTGATTTCATTGCGGTTACTGCAATTCAAATTTTCGATTACAAATTGTACGCGTTTATTAAAAATAACAAGTCATTATTTACCTTTTCTAATAGTTTGAATAATAATTCGACTTATGAAAATAAAAATCAGTTATTGGATTTATACAAAGCCAATTCCCTAAACTTTACATTATCCGAAGAACGTCTAAAGGAATTCGTTACAGAGCTCTTTCCGCAAATGAGTAGTATACTGGCAAACTATTCTTATCCTGAAGAAAGTTATAGAGCATGGAGAAGAGACGGAAGCATTTGCAGCCCTTTTTACTTTGAAAAGTACTTTTTATACCCTGTTGAAGAGGATAAGATTACAAAAGAAGAATTTGATGTTTTAATTAAATCAACCGCCGATCTTAACTTATTCAGTCAAAATTTAAAAAGACTAATAATAGATGACAAATTTGATTTTTTTATTGAAAGATTTTTAGATTACGTGATAACTAAAAACCCA
>CAZRNW010000459.1:0-3516 GCA_964601535.1 uncultured Flavobacteriaceae bacterium | reverse complement strand
TGAGGCCTATAAAACTGTGATTCAGCAGCCTAAATAATTAATTTGGCTTATTCATATAAATTCAGTAACTTGCACTAAATTAAATATTTACATCTTTTTTATGTTAGGTATAGGAAATAAAGGAGCAAGCGCCGAATCAAGCGCAATTAACCTTATCGGACTAGGCACCCAAATCATGGGCGATATTACATCAGCCGGTGATGTCCGTATTGATGGTTTTTTAAAAGGCAATCTTAAAATTGATGGTCGCTTGGTAATTGGTCCGAACGGAAAAGTTGAAGGCGAAGTGAAATGTGCCAATGCCGATATTTCAGGGGAAATAAAAGGAACTTTAAACGTTGCCGAAATGCTCGCATTAAAAACTACTGCCAAAATAATGGGCGACATGGTTACAGGAAAACTTTCGATTGAACCCGGTGCTGTATTTACAGGAAGCTGTAACATGGGTGCGATTGTAAAAAACATTACTTCTTCAGGTGAAAAATCAATCGCCACGAAAACCGCCTAGTAATTTTTCAAAGTATTCTAATTTAGGAATACAAATGGCGGTTACTATAGGTTTAGGATGCTGGGGCGGGTGGAAACTCGATCAGGCCTATCCGAATAAATACAATATTTACAGTATAGTTTTAAGTCTGGTATCAATATTCGCAGCCTTATACCTTGTGTTAAAAGATTTTATCAAACCTAAAGAATAATGCAATCTTCTTTTTTTAAAATTATAGGCCTCTCGGCAATTCTCTCTGCCGCAATTTCCCTGATACTAAATGCACTTGCTTTAATGCCATGTTCAACTTGGTATATAAGCCTTGCTTTTCATCTGCTTATTTCTGTGTTGCTATATCTTTTGTTAATACGTAAAACCGGCGACCCGCGCGATTATGTTTTTAAAATCATGTTTTCATCAATGGGCCGTTTATTATTTTGCATGATTGGCTTACTCATTTATAAGGTGTGTGATAAGCTGAATTTCACCCATTTTGCGGTACATTTTATGCTCCATTATATTTTGTTTACAGTGTTTGAAATTAGATATTTACTTAAGTTTATTAAAGCCCCTAAAAATGATTAAAAAATTTAGTTTGGTAATAGCGTTTGTTTTTGCAGGCGCATTCGTATTTGCTCAGGATGTTGCTAAAGTTCCTCAATTATCGGGTCCTGAAATGACCAATAAAAAAGGCAGCGAATACAAATTCAGTGTAGTGAAAAATTTAGACGCGACAGCTGTTCAGAATCAAAACATGACAGGCACCTGCTGGTCATTCTCAGCTTTGTCTTTTTTCGAAAGCGAACTCATCCGCATGGGAAAAGGAAAAGATTATAATTTATCGGAAATGTTCGTAGCACGCAAAGCCTATCCCTTAAAGGCAGATAATTATATCCGTATGCACGGTAAAACAAATATTGGTGAAGGCGGAGGGTTCCCGGACGTTATACAGGTTATCCGTCAGTATGGTATGGTACCAGAAGAAGCTTATACCGGAAAAAAAGATGCGAAGTCGCAACATTATCACGGTCAATTAGAAGCTTCTATTATTTCAGTTGTAAAGTCAACTGTTGATGAAAAAACAGGAAAGATAGATTTTGATGCAGCGCATGCTTCAGTTGAAAGTATGTGTGATGCCTTTTTAGGAAAAGTTCCTGAGAAATTCGAATACAAGGGCAAGCAATACACGCCGAAATCGTATGCTGAAGCCACAGGTATTAATGCAGATGATTATGTTTTTGTTACATCATTTTCGCACCATCCTTTTTATTCGAAATTTGTATTGGAAGTGCCGGATAACTGGAATTGGGAATCGATGTATAATGTTCCTGTAAACGAACTAAAAGAAATCATGAATTCAGCCATTCAAAATGGTTTTACTATTGCCTGGGCTGCAGATGTAAGTGAAAAAGGATTTTTGTATAAAGATGGTTTAGCTGTTGCTCCTGAAAAAGCATTTGAAGATATGACGCCTGAAGAGAAAAAAGAATTAACGATGAAGCCGCAGAAGCAATTAACCGTTACTCAGGAAATGCGTCAGAAAGCTTTTGATAATTACGAAACGCAGGATGATCATGGCATGCACATTGTTGGTTTAGTGAAAGACCAAAACGGAACTCCTTTTTATGTTGTGAAAAATTCGTGGGGAAGTGATTTAAATGAATGCGGCGGTTATTTTTTCGCTTCAGAAAGTTTTGTGTTGTATAAAACCACCAGCATCATGTTGCATAAAAAAGGACTCCCTTCAGGCATCGCAAAAAAATTGAATATCACCCAATAAACGCCTTTTTTAAAGAACTTGGTGAAACCACAGAAAAAATGAGTGAGCCGCAATTCACTCATTTTTAATTTGTTAGAGGCCCTCAAAACCTCGCGGCTACCTCCTTAGCATATTTTAGCTAAACCTTTTGCACGGTTTTTGCGTCTTAGTGTATAAAGGCATCTATCATGGCAATCAAACAACTTACCATACCAATGTTTCCGCTTAATATGGTGGTCTTACCGGGAGAAACGGTGAAGTTGCATATTTATGAGGAACGCTATAAGCAATTAATTAATGATTGTTTAGACAACGAGGCGCATTTCGGAATTCCGTTTTCAGTTAATGGCAAAGTAAAATCTTACGGCGTTGAAGTGAGTATTAAAAAAGTAATTAAAATTTTCGATAACGGTGAAATGGATATCATGGTTCAGGGTGAGCGTGTGTTCAGTATTCTGGATTACTCGAGCACTTTAAAACCAAAATTGTACGGAGCTGCAATTATCCAATACGAAGAAGAAGAAATGCCTAAGGCAACTCAGTACTTGCAGGAATTAGCAATGGAGTATTTATCATTATCACAAAACAAAATGGTTGATTACGAAACATTCGATGCCGTTTCATTATATGATATCGCTAATCTGCTCACTTTATCTGCAAAAGAAAAATACCAATTAATCTCTTTTAAAACATTCGACGAAAAAGAGAAATCACTTTGCAATACTTTCCGTCAAGCCATTTGCATTTTCGAAAAAGAAGTAGAATTAAAAGATAGATTTATTTTTAATTAAACCTCAGTCAGGTCGAGCGAAGCCGAGACCCGGGAAAGCACCACATTTAGGCACAATACCCCCACTTACCAAAAATACTGAACCACCTGTAATAAGGTGGTTTTTTGTTTTCATACCCCTCCTTAACTTTATACCAGAAACAAATCATATGCGGAAAATTTACATGTCACCTTACAGAACGTTTAACTTAAAAACTAAAGGCCATGAAAATTGTATTCAACAATTCGCAGAAACTAAACGAAATAGTTTTTGCTAACCGCAACAAAAGCTACGGCGCTTATGCATTAAGAGCTGCTTATAATTCAACCATTTTCAAATCACTTAGCATCGTAGGATCTACCGTGGTCTTATTCATGATTGGGATTTACATCTTTACTAAAGTGGTTGAAGAAAATATTTCGGTTTATACCGGAACAAACGACACAATTGTTATTCCGTACGACGGATACAAAATACCGGAGAAAGTTAAAGATCCCCCA
>CAZRNW010000458.1:0-3526 GCA_964601535.1 uncultured Flavobacteriaceae bacterium | reverse complement strand
AAAGGAATTAGAAGGAATTGATGGAGTTAAGGATTTATATGTTGATCCAATTGTAGGAGGTAAATATGTGGATATAAAAATCAAAAAAGATGAAATTGGTCGTTACGACCTAAGTGTAGATGATGTGAATATGTTTATTGAAACTGCATTAGGAGGAATGAATGTAACTACTACGGTTGAAGGAAGACAACGTTTTACTGTTAATGTAAGATTTGCACAGGATTTTAGGGACAAAATTGATAAACTAAAGAGACTACAGTTACAAACAATGGATTATGGGCCAATACCATTGTCTGCTGTTGCAGAAATTAAAATAAGCGAAGGCCCGCCAATGATTACTTCTGAGAACGCTATGTTGCGAGGAACATTGTTATTCAACGTGAGAGATAGGGATTTAGGAAGTACGGTAAATGATGCTAAAAAGAAACTTGAAAGCGTGATAAAGAAATTGCCTAAAGGTTATTTCTTAACATGGAGTGGTCAGTATGAAAACCAAGTTCGGGCAAATGAGAGATTAACTATGATAATTCCTATAGTTCTTGTGATAATTATGGTCATACTTTATTTCACCTTCCATACTTTCAGAGAAGTTCTTATCGTTTTGTCAGCGGTTCCGGTTGCTTTGGTTGGTGGGGCGTATTCTTTGCATTTCTTTAATGTAAACTTCTCTGTGGCTGTTGCCGTAGGTTTTATTGCCTTGTTTGGTGTAGCGGTCGAAACAGGAGTGCTGATGTTGGTCTATATGAATAACTCAGTATTTAAGAAAGTAAAAAAGGTGAAATCGGAAAACAAAGAATTGACAAGCCAAGATGTTGAGGACGCTATTTACGATGGCGCAGCTTTACGACTACGCCCAAAACTTATGACAGTGTTAGTGGATATTATTGGTCTAATGCCGGTTTTACTTGCAACAGGAACAGGAAGCGATGTAATGAAGCCCATTACTATTCCGTTTGTATTTGGGTTGATTACCTCCACTTTATTTGTGCTAATTGTGTTACCAGTCCTTTATGCATTGGTAAGAGAATACGAGCTAAGAAAACACGGAAAATTAATTGTTCAGGAATTTGAAGATTAAAAATGATGAATACATATAAATATTTAATAAAAAGCATTCTACTGATTACAGTTTTTTTGCTTGACTCATCAAAAATGTTTTCACAGGTAATGTCACTTGAAAATGTCTTAAATGAGATTGAAAAAAATCAACCTGATTTGAAAAAATACGATGCAAAAATTAATGCGTATGACACTTATGCTACAGGCGCAAAGGCATTGGATGCACCACAGGTTGGCGCAGGTTTCTTTATGACTCCTTATAATCCTCAGATGTGGAAGGCTGACCCGGCAATGAACACAAACGGCATGGGGTCTTTTATGTTGTCAGCTCAACAAATGATCATGAATCCTAAAAAGTTAAATGCAAATTCAAATTACATGAAAAGCATGTCGGGTATTGAAAAGGAAATGAAAGGCTCGATGAAAAACGAACTCTTTTCTATGGCTAAAATGAGTTACAATGAGTGGGTCATTCTAAAAAGAAGGAGAGCCATACTTATGGAAAGTGAGAATATTTTAAAATACCTTATCGAGTCAACTGAGCTAAGATATAAATATGGAATGGATAAGCTCAACGCTTATTACAAAGCAAAGGGTATGTTAGGAGACGTTCAAACTATGATGGTAATGACAAATCAAGAAATCAATCAAAAAATGATTGAATTAAATACTTTAATGAATCGTGACAAAAAACTCTCTTTTGATGTAGATACTTTAATAAAGTTTAATGAATATGAAAACGTGTTGATTGATAGTGCTGCAATCATGTCGGCAAGGAGTGACTTCAAGATTCTTAAGCAAAACGAAAACCTATTACGAACTAAACAGACATTTGAAAACTCGAAAAGACTCCCGGACTTTGGTTTAAAATACGATCACATGCTTGCCTTTGGAAAGCAGCCACAGCAGTTCAGTTTAATGGCAATGGTAACAATACCTATCGCCCCTTGGTCATCTAAAATGTATAAGTCAACTGTGAAGGGTTTAAATTATGAGATCGAAGCTGCTAAATTTGAGCAGCAAGGTTTTGTAAATAATGTAAGTGGGACTATTGAAAATATCAAAGTAAAAATTAAGAATAAAAAACAACAGATTGAGCTTTTTGAAAAAGTTGTTATTCCATCTATGAAGAAAAATTACGAGACAACTTTGTTGGCATATGAGCAGAATACAGAAGAATTATTTATGGTACTGGACGCTTGGCAAAACTTAAAATTAATGCAATTAAACTATATTGACCAGCTAATGGAATTAGCTGAATTGCAAATTCAATACGAAAACCAACTTGAAATAAAATGATAATGCGTTTATTAAAAATATTATCTATCGTTCTAATTTTTAGTTCTTGCAATAGCACGAATGAGAAAGAACATAACGATATGAATGAACACCACAACAGTGAACATAAAAATCACGTTGCAACAAGCCAAGGCAAGAAGTACACTTGTCCTATGCATCCGGAAATTATAAAGGATGAACCGGGACAATGCCCCATTTGCAAAATGGATCTTGTTGAGAAAAAAGAAGAGGCTTCTTCAGATAAGAAATATACATGCCCTATGCATCCTGAAATTATTCAAGATAAAACTGGAATATGCCCAAAATGTAAAATGGATTTGGTTGAAATGAAAAATGAGGAAACCAAAGAAGAATATACAGAGTTAGACATTCTACTTAAACCTACTAATAGATATGTGGTCTCTCAGGTTAAAACGGTAAGTATGCAACAAAAGAAGATTCCTTTGTTGATTAACGCCACTGGAAAAGTCAGTTATGATACACGGGAAATTTCTACTATATCATCAAGAGTAGCGGGAAGGATTGAAAAATTGTACATCAAATACTTATACCAACCTTTAAGTAAAGGGCAAAAGCTAATGGATATTTATAGTAAGGAACTACTAACAGAACAAGAGAATTACATTTATCTTTTAAAAAATGATCCTGACAATACTGCTCTTATTAAAGCTGCTGAAGATCGTTTAGCACTTCAAGGATTAACAGCAGAGCAAATCAAGAAAATAAAAGGAGATAAAAAGGCAATAGAATATGTGACAATTTATAGCCCGTTTTCGGGACACTTGCATGATTTAATTGGAGAAAAAACAAATTCAGCAACAATGACTTCGATGAACGAACAAATACAACAAGAACTTTTGATTAAGGAAGGGATGTATGTTCAAAAAGGTCAAGCTGTTTTTAATGTGTACAGCACAAAAAAACTTTGGGTATTATTAAGTATTTATACTGACAATCAAAACATAGTTTCAAAAGGTCAGAATGTTTTGCTTACTGTTGACGGCAAACAATTATCCAATGGTAGTAAAATTGATTTTATAGAGCCTGAAATAAGAGCAGGACAAAATACTCTTACTGCAAGAGTTTACATTTCCAAACCAAACAATTCAATTGAAGTTGGTTCGAATGTAAAGGCAACTATTGACGCTGGTGATCTAACAGGACTCTT
>CAZRNW010000457.1:0-3583 GCA_964601535.1 uncultured Flavobacteriaceae bacterium | reverse complement strand
GAGTCCGGGTTGAGCGCCCGGACTGTTAATTTTGTATATTTACTATGATGAGTTTACTTATTCCATTATTTGGATTCATAAAGAGAAGAATATTGACTACGATTTTCTTGACATTTTATTTTATTTGGTGGATTTTTTGTTTTCATTTTTTTCATAGTATAGATGAGGATCCAAGAAGTTCTTGTGGAGCTGCAAATGGTATGTTAGTCGTATTAATTCTATTAGTATTTGTGATTTATTCAATAATTACTTTAACGCTTATGTTGTTAAACAAAGGTCAAAAGAGAAAAGATTTCGCAATTGCATTATCACTTGTTATTCTTCCATTTGTTATTGCAATTATTGACATGAAGACTTGAGTTTTCCGCGGAGGCTCGCAGATTTTGTTCTTCTCCGCGTAACTCTGCGTTATCTTCTGCGAAACTCCGCCAGAAACCAAATTGAGATTGCTAAATTCTCAAAAGCCGCAATTTTTCACGCAGAGGCACGCTGAGATTTGCGCAAAGGTTCGCAGAGAAATTAATCTTTGAATTTTGAATCCTTGAATCTTTAAATCTGCTTCTCCATCAAATAATGCTGAATGATTCCCCAGAGTAAAAACGATTTTTCTTTTATGGTGTAGCCGCAGCTTTTGTAAAATTCAACTGCATTTTCACGGGCTTGTAGTTCTACGGTTTTTAAATGCAGTTTTTTAGCTTCCATTTCCAAAGCATTTACAATCATTTTACCCAAACCTTTGCCTTGTTGTTTGTCGTCAACCGCCATGAAACGAATTTGTCCGACTTTGTTTTCATTTTCCTGCAATCTTCCGCAGGCAACAATTTCTTTATGTTCGTTTTCGATATAGCAGTTAACGCTTAGCACTTCTAAATTGTCAGTCGCGGTTTCCGTGGGTTGGTTCCAGGGTTTGCGTAATATTTTTACGCGCAAATCTATTATGCGTTCAAGTTCGGGTTGTGTATGGGCGATTTTAATTTTAAACATCATTACTAAATTTAAACGCAATTGAATTCACGGCTGTTTTATTTCCAAATTGTTTCAGCATTGCTTTTGCTTCAGGTAATTCAAATACCTCTTTCATGTTCCTTAATTTACCAATTGGAATTTCCAAATCAAGACATTTTTTATAAAGTGTTTCAAAATCCATTTTCTCCACTTCAATATTCAGCAATTCAAAAAGTTCTTCCCTGTTTTTAACGCGGTTTTGATTGGTGCTGAATTTTTCATCAGCAATCAATTCTCCCAATTCAAGTAAATCACACAATGCTTTAAATTGTTTGTCGCTGCCAATGGCAAAGGTTACGGTATGATAATCTTTTGTAGAAAATAATTCCCCGTAAGGCGCGATATTCGGATGCAAAGAGCCAATCGCTTCCGGAAGATGTCCGCCAATTAACCAATTCGTCGCCTGATTTACCAATGAAGATACGGCGCTGTCAAATAAAGAGACAGAAACGTGAACCCCTTTTTTTGTTTTTTCTCTTTCCAGTAAAGCAATAAGAATAGCTTCCTTTAATTGGTGTCCCGCCAATAAATCAATTAAAGCTACCGGCATTTTTACGGGTTTTGAATCCGGTTCGCCGTTAATGAACATAAATCCTGCTTCGGCCTGTAAAATTAAATCGTAAGCCGTGCGATTGCTTTCATTTCCGAAACCGTTTATGGAGGCGTAAATGAGTTGGGAGTTAATAGTTCGGAGTTGGGAGTGGGAGACTTTTAGTTTTACATCATCTCCTTTTTTGAAATTAGTAATTAATATGTCTGCGTCTTTTATTAATGCAAAAAATTTTTGTAAATCGTTTTCCTGTGAAATGTCTAAAAATAAAATTTCTTTTCCTGTGTTTACACTCCAGTAATAGGCGCTTTCTTTGTCATTTGCATTTTCTTTTTCGCATTTCCAACTTCTTGTAACGTCTCCGCCTGTTTTTGGATTTTCAATTTTAATAACCTTTGCACCTAATTCCGAAAAAAATACCCCAACCGATGGTCCGGCTAATACGCCAGCCAATTCAATTACTTTTAAGTTGGAGAAGAATTTTTGCATTAATATTGCGCCAGCACCGGTTTATTATCTAGAATGGTTTCAATTTTAGTCATCACTTCATTTGTAAGCAAAGGCACAACGCTTAGTGAATCCAGTGTTTCCTTTAATTGCGGTACTTTGCTCGCGCCTAAAATGGTTGTACTTACATGAGGATTTTTTAAGGTCCAGGCAACAGCTAATTTCGGTAATGTTGTATCCAAAAGTTTAGCGATAATATCAAGTTTTTTTACTTTCTCTAAACGCGACGGATCGCCTAATGTTCTTTCTTTTAACCAATCCATTCCTTCAATGTGCAAGCGCGTATCTTTCGGGTCGGCGTTATTATACTTTCCGGTCAGTAAACCACTGCCTAATGGACTCCAGATAGTAGTTCCCAAACCATAATCGCGGAACAATAACAAATAATCTTTTTCCAGTTTTGTGCGCTCAAACATATTGTATTGCGGTTGCTCCATGGTTGGGCCGATCAACTTATAATCTTTCGCAACGGCAATGGCGGCCATGATTTCATCATTCGCCCATTCGCTGGTTCCCCAATATAAAATTTTGCCTTGCTGTATTAAAGTATTCATTGCCAAAACAGTTTCTTCAATGGGCGTATTCTTATCGGGGCGGTGACAAAAAAACAAATCGATGTAATCAACCTGCAGGCGTTTTAAAGCTGCGTTACAACCTTCAATAACATGTTTGCGTGACAAACCAACCTGATTTGGTAATTTATCTTCGTAACCAAAAAATACTTTACTTGAAACTGTATACGAACTGCGTGCCCAGGATTTCTTTTTAAGAATATTTCCCATAACGGTTTCTGATTTTCCGGCTGCATAAATTTCTGCATTATCAAAAAAGTTAACGCCTGCTTCATAAGCCGTACTTAAAAGTTCATCCGCAATTTTATCGTCGATTTGTTTTCCAAACGTCAGCCATGAGCCGAAGGAAAGTGCACTTACTTGCAATCCTGATTTTCCGAGTCTTCTGTATTCCATAGTTTTATTTTGTCTTCAATGACATCCCCCCCGTCAGCGACTACGTCGGACGTCCCCCTTCGAAGGGGGAATCAGAGGCAGGTCTATAGCAAATATACGTTTATAAAACAAAAAAGCCATCCGCTGGGCGAATGGCTTTTCTTATAATTTTCATTGACATTATGCAGTCACTTCAGCTTTTGGAGCTGCAGCGAGAATTTCAGCATTTGCAGCTGAAGCGTATTGGTCAAAATTCTTCACAAAAGATGTTGCCAGACTTTGCGCTGTTTGATCGTAAGATTCTTTATCCTTCCATGAATTTTTAGGGTCCAGAATTTCAGAAGGAACGCCATTACATGCCTTCGGATAATTCAGTTTAAAGAATTGTGTTGTTCCATATTCTACTTTATCTAATTCTCCGTTTATAGCTGCAGTAATTAAAGAACGGGTATAAGATAATTTAATACGGTTTCCAACACCGTATTTTCCGCCAACCCATCCTGTATTCAATAACCAAACGTTAACGTTATGTTTTTTCAATTTCTCTCCTAATAATTCAGCATACTGAGTTGGG
>CAZRNW010000456.1:0-3589 GCA_964601535.1 uncultured Flavobacteriaceae bacterium | reverse complement strand
GTATGCCCGCTATCCGTGTTATTAATTTTAATAATTTAAAAGTAAAAGCAGATTTGGCCGAGAGCTATGCCTCTAAAGTTCATAAAGGCGATGAAGTGCTTATTAAATTTCCGGACACTAACGATACTGTAAGCGCAAAAATAAATTATTCGGCCCGTGCCATCAGTCCACTTAACCGCACTTTCGCTGTTGAAATATTTTTGGATGGTAAGAAGGAATATCACCCGAACCAAATTGCTGTTTTAAACATTAACGATTACAAATCAGAGAAACCGGTTATGGCGGTTGCCTTAAATTATGTACAGAAAGATTTAAGCGGACAACCTTTTGTTTTGGTTGCCGATGGAAATAAAGCCGCAAAAAGAAATGTCACGCTCGGAAAAGAATATAATGGGATGGTTGAAATTACCGCAGGCTTGACTGAAAACGATTTAATGATTACTTCAGGTTACGATGTGCTGAATGAAGGAGACGCTGTTAAAATAAAGAAGTAAGATTTTGAATTAAGAAATTTAATTATGGAAATAAATAAAAATAAGGAATTTATACTAAGCAGCTGGGCCATTAATAATAAAATGGCAGTCTACATAGTTACCATCATCATTACCTTTTGGGGAATTTCTTCCTACAACAGCTTACCGAAAGAAAGTTTTCCGGATATTGTAGTTCCAAAGTTTTTTGTTAGCACTGTTTATCCCGGCAACTCACCTACCAACATCGAAAATACAATTACCAAGCCACTCGAGAAAAAATTAAAATCTATTCCAGGTGTAAAAAAATTAATCAGTAATTCAATGCAGGATGTATCACTGATTACTGTTGAATTTGGCACCGAGGTTAATGTTGATAAAGCCAGACAATCTGTAAAAGATAAGGTAGATGAAGCGCGTTCGGACTTACCAGCGAGCCTAACACGTCCGCCTTTTATTAAGGAATTAGCTTTTTCTGAATTCCCAATCATGTACATCAATATTGCCGGCGACATGGATCTCACAAAGCTGAAAGAGTACGCTGATGATTTAAAAGACAGGATTGAAGGCTTAAAAGAAATTACAGAAGTAAAAATGGTAGGGGCTCCCGACCGTGAGATTCAGATTAATCTTGATATGTACAAAATGCAAGTCATGCAAATGGGCATGGGTGATTTGGAGCGCGCAATTGGTTCGGAAAATATTACCATCAGCGGCGGACAAGTACCAATGGAAGGAACGAAGCGGACAATCAGTGTTAAAAATGAATTTAAAACAGTTGATGAACTTAAAAATATTGTTGTATCAGGACAATCAGGTGCGCATGCTTATTTAAAAGACATAGCCGATGTTGTTGATACGGTCCGCGAAGCAGAAAGTTTTGCACGACTCGGCGGAAAAAATGTTATCACCTTAAATGTTATAAAGCGAGCAGGAGAAAATCTTATTACTGCTTCTGATAAAATCCGGAATGTGGTTGATGAGTTGAAAAAAACTGAATTCCCTTCTAATATTGATATCAAAATCACAGCCGATCAATCTGATCAGACTAAAGTCACATTACATGATTTAATAAACACAATTATCATTGGTTTTATTTTGGTAACGCTGATTTTAATGTTCTTTATGGGTGTTACCAATGCATTATTTGTGGCTTTATCGGTACCGCTCTCCATGTTTATTGCCTTCATGTTCATGCCAAGCATTGGATTTACTTTAAATATGATTGTGCTATTCGCCTTTTTGCTTGCTTTAGGCATTGTAGTGGATGACGCGATTGTGGTGATTGAAAATACACACCGTTTGTTTGCTAATGGTAAACGTGATATAAAATCTGCAGCCAAATTAGCTGCCGGCGAAGTATTTTTACCTGTATTAAGCGGCACCATTACAACCTTAGCTCCATTTATTCCTTTAGCATTTTGGAGCGGTGTGATTGGAAAATTTATGTTCTATTTACCAATTACATTAATTATCACTTTACTTGCTTCTTTGTTCGTTGCATATTTTATTAATCCTGTTTTTGCAGTTGATTTTATGAAGTCACATGAAGAAGAGCAAAAGAATTACGGTCGCATCAACCGTAAAGGAATGTTGCGCTTAATTGTATACGCTTTGCTTTCAGGAATTTTTTATGCCGCAGGGAATCCGGCCTTTGGTAATTTAATGATCTTCTTTGCAATATTCATGATTATTCACCGCCTATTCCTTTATAAAATTATCGAAAAATTCCAGACAAAAATATGGCCGGCATTTCAAAGGCGATATACAAATCTATTGATATGGGGATTAAAACGTCCTTGGCAATTAATGATGATGACGCTGGGCTTGTTTATTTTTTCGTTTATTTTAATGGGCATCCGTAAACCAAACGTTGTGTTTTTCCCATCAGGTGATCCCAACAATATTTTTGTGTATGTAAAACTTCCCGAAGGAACTGATCCTGCAAAAACAAATGCAGTGATGAAAATTGTTGAGAAAAAAGTAAATGGAGTGATTGGCGATACAAACGATATTGTTTCTTCTATCATCACCAACGTTACCATTGGTGTAACCGACCCGCAGGATGAAGACCAAAATTCATATGCCAATCGCGGAAAAATTGCAATTAATTTTGTCCGCTTTGCCGATCGCCACGGAAAAAGCACAATGGATTATTTAAAAACATTACAGAATTTAAACTGGAACATTCCCGGCGCAGAAATAAATGTAAACAAAGAACAGGCTGGTCCGCCCGTATCAAAACCAATTAATATAGAAATTAAGGGCGATAAATTTGAAGAACTGGTTGCAAACGCAAAAGCTTTGAAACGCTATATTGATGAAGCAGGCGTTCCGGGTGTTGCCGAATTGAAAACAGATTTTGTGGACAACAAACCTGAAATTGTTTTTGATATTCAACGTGAACGCGCTAACCGTGAAGGATTGTCAACTGCACAACTGGCTATGGAAATCCGAAAAGCAGTTTTCGGAATTGATAACCCGAGTAAATTCAGGGATGCAAACGACGAGTATCCAATTCAGCTTCGCTATAAATACGAGCAACGGACAAGCATCGAGCAAATCAAAAACCTGAAAATTACTTTCCGAGATATGAACATGGGTGGAATGCTGCGTTCAGTTCCCTTATCTGCTTTTTGTGATATCCGTTACGAAAATACTTATGGCGGAATTAAACGTAAACAAAACAAACGCGTTATCACTTTAGCATCCGATGTATTGGAAGGGTTTAATCCGAATAATGTTGTTGGACAAGTACAGGAAGTTGCAAAAGGTTTCAGGTCAAGCGGTGCAGTAGAAATTAAATTTACAGGTGAGCAGGAAGAACAAGCTGAGACAGGTGCGTTTTTAGGAGGAGCCTTATTAACTTCTATCGGTATAATTTTATTAGTGCTTGTTATTCAATTTAACTCTATTGGCAAAGCAATGATTATTTTATCAGAGATTCTCTTGAGCGTGATTGGTGTTTTGTTAGGCGTGGCCACTTTTAAAATGGACATGAGTATAGTAATGACAGGAATTGGAATTGTTGCATTGGCGGGTATTGTCGTCAGGAACGGAATTTTATTGGTGGAATTTGCAGAAGAGGCGAGGGCTAGAGGTGTGAGTTTATGGGATGC
>CAZRNW010000455.1:0-3597 GCA_964601535.1 uncultured Flavobacteriaceae bacterium | reverse complement strand
ATGAAATAATCGCTCTGAAATATGATGATGTGCGTGCCCAAGGCGGCTTTTCCGCTGTCAAATTGGGTCAAAAATGGGGATTCTTTGACAAAAAGGGAACCTCATTAACATCTTTAAAATACGACGAGATCCGTTATGAAGGATCGCCCCCAGGTGGAGTTAAAGTACAATTAAATAAAAAATGGGGTATCCTTGATATATATGGAAATGAATTTGTTGGTTTACAATAACAATGGCTGGGTGTTTTTTATGATGGTTTTGCTGTTTAAGGCTATTAACGATAAGCTCATTATTGATTTTATTCTAAAATTTGCCAGTATAACTTACGGTCCGCTACTCGGTTTGTTTTCCTTTGGTATTCTTACAAAGCGCAGTTTAAATAATAAATTAGTATGGGGCGTTTGCATTCTTGCTCCTTTGCTTGTTTTGGGATTAGATGTATGTTGCAGTCCTGAATGGTATGAAAAGAAATTACATGTAGAGTTAGGACTTAAAACATTATCCGAAAACTTATTCCACGGTTACAAGATAGGCACAGAGCTGATTCTGATAAATGGGATTTTTACATTTACAGGATTATTCCTGATATCAAAAAAAACAAGCGGCTCTTAATTAAGAAAGCCTTTATCTAATTCGTTAAACTGTTTTTTCTTCCTGATAAAATGTTCCAACACTACATTCCCATTGTAAGCTTCCTTCATAGAGAATTTGAAATTTGGATGTTGTTTTGCCATTCTGCGTTTGGATAATGTTTTAGGTAACCATCCGTAAAAAGCAAAATGTGCGCGTATTACCGCAAAAAAATGCTTGGGTTGACCGTCAAGCAAAAAATTAAAGGCCGCAATACCATCCAGCTTCATCCTGAAAATTATTTTGAAAAACAAAAAACGAGGAGGATGGTTTTTCGTAAGCGTAGTTAAATTATTTCTGAAATTTAAAAACGTTTTACGTGAACTTAATTTGTTTAAAGTTCCGCCTCCTACATGATAAACAATACTTTTTGGCTCTACATAAATTTTACGGCCAATATTTTTTAAACGCCAGCACAAATCAATTTCTTCCATGTGCGCGAAATAATCGCCATCAAAACCCCCAACTTCCCAAAACGCTTTAGCACGCACAAACATGCAGGCGCCCGTAGCCCAAAATACTTCAATGCTGGTGTTATATTGATTTTTATCCTCTTCCAGATTATTAAATACTCTTCCCCTGCAAAAAGGATAACCGTATTTATCAATAAAACCTCCGGCTGCCCCCGCGTACTCAAAAGTTGTGCGCTTATTAAAATCCAATATTTTAGGTTGACAAGCGGCAATTGATTGATCAGCATCCATTAAAGTAATTACGTTCTCAATCCAGTTTGCAGTTACCTCAACATCGGAATTTAATAAGACATAATATTCAGCATCTACACTTTTAAGGGCGTTGTTATAGCCTTGTGCAAAGCCCGTGTTGCTAGCGTTCTGAATAATCTGAACAGAAGGATAATTGCTTTTGAGAAAATTGACAGAATCATCGCTTGAGTTATTATCTGCAACAATGATTTTATGATTAGCCGAATGCTTAGTAACCGAGGGCAGGAATTGCTCTAAAAACTGTTTTCCGTTAAAATTTAAAATAACTACCGCTACCCTACTCTGTGACATAAATTATTTTGGGTTATTAAAAAATTCGTTGTAGTTAATTCCCTGCTGTTGGGTGCTTGGTTGTGTTGCATCAATATCCGGATTATTTTCCCGCTTCGAAACCTCAAAACGCCATCTGTCGTTATATTGCTCTCCCCTTATTTCACTATGGATTAATTTATAACAGTCGTCGGCTATGTTTTTATTTACGAAAACGCATTTTTTATTATGGTAAAATTGTCCGTTTGTTTTATCGTAAACAGTATAATACTGCCAAATTTCGTAAGGATAAGAATAGGGTTCACTTGGCTGCTGTACACGCTGATCGGGTTTACCATATTGCAAATACATTCTTCCCCTATCGGTATAATAGCCTTTTTGTTTACCGCATTTAAATGTTTTGTTAACGAATTTTACCTCGTCATAATAAGAAAGCCACATTTGCAAAGGGTCTAATGAATCACCCGATTTTTTCTGCCAGAAATCCACAATGTACTTTTTCATTGCTTCAGGGTCTTTCGAAAGCGAAACATTTATCTGCCAGTCTTTCTCAATGGTAGTTGATATCGGCCATAAACACTCTACAAACATCTTCATTGTATCTACATTTTTGTAATTTCCAAAGAATTCGTAAGCAGAACGTTTCTCTTTATAGCCAATTGGCTTAACAATATTATTTCTCCTTTGGAAAAACCATTTTTTCTCCAGCTGCACTTTATTGTCTTTGTCTTTTAACTGTATTACAAGATAATAATTTCCGGTTTCGAGGCTGCTTATGTCTAATTGCGCCAGTAATGGATTTACTTTAGCAGTTGCCTGCTTTTTAAATCCGCCCAGTCCTTCCGGTTTAAACATATCTTCCTTCCGCTCGATATGATATTCATAAACAAAATTTTTGCCTTTACCCAAAACGGTATCAGTACCGTAAGTTTCCATATAGAAAATAAGTTTATTTTGTTTTGCAGGATAATAATTGACGTTATAGGGAATTAAATCGTAACCGCTTTTGGAAATAGAACTTTGATTCACCGTTTTCGAATAAGATTCCAAAACCTGAATAGATGAAGATGAAATTTCAGCCTTCTGATAGTTAATCACCACATTTTCTTTGTAAGTAAAAGATTTTTTTGAGGGATCGTTATTATCTGTTAAAGTAATTTCTATTCCATAAGAACCATTTGGTAAAGCATAACGGTGGTTATCAATAAAACTTGAAATAGTTGTGCTGTCCTTATCAACCGGACCTAATAAATTATAATTATCTCCGGTATACAATTCACCATTTTTTGTAATTACAACTTTGATGTTAACGGAGCCCTGAATACCGCCGTTTACAGGTTTGTGCTTTATTGAATTACCAATTACGGTTAAATAAGTCTCAATAAAAGGCGAACCTGAAGGCACATTAAAAACACCATAATTAAAATAGGCGGTTACAGAAGCTTGTGTGGTAAGGAAAAACCACCCTAAAACGAATATTAATACGAACTTTTTCATGATAAAAGGATATTAAATGTTGAGGGGGTGTTTGATACCTTAAAGGTACAAAATTATTTCGGAAAATGCCTTGCAGGTATAAAAAAAACAGTATTTTTGCGGCGGAGAAGTGGCAGAGTGGTCGATTGCGGCAGTCTTGAAAACTGTTGAGGGTCATACCTCCGGGGGTTCGAATCCCTCCTTCTCCGCTGAAAGGGACTTAGGCTCAAAAAGAGAACTAAGTCCCTTTTTTATTAAAGCCAAATCGCCCGTGTGTCGGGCGATTTGTGCAATTATAAAATTGATTTCAGAGGTTCGAAATGCACCAGTTTTCTTGTCGTATACCAAACCGGACGGGAAGAGTAAGTTTTGCAATCCTTCTTTCATTGCAATACCGCCATCTTGCCACAGTTGGCGCAGGTTTCGGCAAAGAATTACAGCTTCATTTATCATTTCTTTTAGGTTCGAAATGGAAATCCCACAAGTCGCCATTTCC
>CAZRNW010000454.1:0-3615 GCA_964601535.1 uncultured Flavobacteriaceae bacterium | reverse complement strand
CACCACATAAGCAAAATCCCCAAAAACATTAACCTCACGCCAAACGCCGTTACTTGCTCCTGCCACGTAATCACACACTGTTGGTGTTCCGGGAGCAGTTATATCAATAAAATAGGTACCTGTACTTGAACCAACAACTGCATATTCTTTATTTTTTGCAGTTTGATTATAACCCCAGCAACCGGAATACTTAACCCCCGATGCCGAAACGGTTTCGGGATTTGTAAATCCAATTAAACTCATGTTAGAACTTGGGTAAGGACCTTGCGCTTTAACAAAACAAAACGCGGATACTAGAGCGAATGAAATTAGGAGTTTCTTCATCTGATAATAGCATTAGAGCTAATATCAAATATATAGAATTATAAATACAAAAGAAAGAAGTTTATGAAAGAAATATTAAGCTAAATGGGATTAGTCTCCCTCTGCCTTTTTTACTTCTTTTTAGCCTTCTGCATAGGATTTTCGCCTGTACTTTGCCCGCGGATGTTTGCTTTGGTTTTAAATACGTCGAATTTTGATGGTTCCGGCATCATTTTCCAGCTATTATTCTTTTCGTCAATGTCGCAGGTTTCTTTATAAGGGTCTAGTAGAATTGATGTCACTTTCTTATTTTTCATAAATGTTTTATAGAATTCCTTTTCGTTTTTTCTCCACACATAAGCATGAATGCGGTCTATTTCTGAACTTCCATCACTGTAATTCCATTGTATAATAACAGGCATAACTGTTCCGCCCTTATTGGTGAAATGCAATTCGTAAACATATTTTCCTTTCACTTTATCGAAAGCACTGTCACTCATTAATTCAAAATTCTGGTAACGGTCTTTTATTTCCTTGGTGATTTCCTTTTCCGGCACATAATAGTAATAGAAATCACGGAGCGTAGTATCAACATCCACCAAAAATTTCATGCCCGATTCTTTATTACGGATTTTTGAAATGTGCTCGAATTCTTTTGGCGGCGGACGGCGTGTTATTGTGTCGATTTTAACAGGTAATTTTTTTCCGTTCTCTAATGTATATGCTTTTACGGAATCTAAAGCAATATCAACAGGCGTAATATCATAAAACCAAGCTCTCCAAAACCAATCCAAATCAACACCTGAAGCATCTTCCATACTTCTGAAAAAATCAGCAGGCTGCGGATGCTTAAATGCCCAGCGTGTACAATAAGTTTTGAAAGCGAAATCAAATAACTCACGTCCCATTACAGTCTCACGCAAAATATTTAAAGCAGTTGCAGGTTTACCATAAGCATTCGGCCCGAAATGAATAATATTTTCGCTGTTAGTCATGATTGGTTCTAATTGATCTTTCGGCAAGCGCATATAATCAACCATTTTATGTGCAGGTCCGCGCTGCGATGGGAAATTATTATCAAACTCTTGTTCGGTTAAAAATTGTACGAATGTATTTAAACCTTCATCGAGCCAGCTCCATTGGCGTTCATCACTGTTGATTATCATTGGGAAGAAGTTATGTCCGACTTCGTGAATAATTACCAATATCATTCCGTTCTTCGTTCCTTCGGTATAAGTTCCGTCTTTTTCGGCGCGGCCAAAATTAAAACAAATCATCGGGTATTCCATTCCGTTAGCGGCTTCAATACTTTGCGCAACGGGATATGGATAATCGATACTGAATTTAGAATACACTTTAATGGTATGTGCAACAGTTTTAGTTGAATATTTGCGGTACAAAGGATAAGCTTCCTTACCGTAAAAACTCATACACATGGTTTTGTGTTTCCCAACAAATGCAGGCATTGCATCCCAAACAAATTTACGTGAAGAACCCCAGGCAAAATCACGCACGCTGTCGGCTTTAAATATCCAGGTTTTTGTTGTAGTTGATTTATTCTTCTCTGCAGCGGTTGCTTCATCTAAAGTAACAACTTCAATAACATCCTTCGCCGTTTGTGCTTTTTGCCATCGGCCTAATTGTGCAGGCGATAAAATTTGTGTTGCATTTTGAATTTCACCTGTCGAACAAACAACGTGATCAGCAGGAACAGTCATTTTCACTTTAAAATTTCCGAAGGCCAAAGCAAATTCGCCGCGGCCTGTAAATTGTTTGTGCTGCCAACCCTGAAAATCACTATACACACACATCCGCGGATACCATTGCGTCATCGTAAAAATATGATTGCCATCTTCAGGAAAATATTCGTAACCGCCTCGACCGCCTGTTTCCATACGGTTGCTCATTTTATATTTCCATTTCACTCTGAACTTTACTTTAGCACCGGGATTTAATGTTTTCGGTAAATCAATACGCATCATTGTTGTGTTGATGGTGTATTTCAAAGGTTTTCCTGTTTCATCACTTACTTCCAGAATTTTATCGCCCATATCTAATTGGGTAAGAATTTCCTTTTGCATTAAACCTTTCAATTCACCATTTGTTACGGGCGCATCAATTTTATTTTCGTCCCAATAATTAGATGGATTTGTAGCGTCGTGCTGATTCTCATCGAGCTGTAACCATAAATAATCTAATTTATCAGGCGAATTATTGCTATAAGTAATTGTTTCGCTTCCGATGCAGGTTAAATTTTTCTCATCCAAAGTCACATCAATATCATAATCTGCTTTTTGCTGCCAGTATTTTGGTCCGGGTGCGCCCGAAGCAGTACGGTATTCGTTCGGACTCTGCAAAATGGTACCCAATTGCTCGAATTTATTACCGTGATTAGAAGTGGGGTTATTTTGAATGTTTTGTGACTGAAGAGATAATGAGGAAATCAAAACAAAAATCAGAAATACTTTTTTCATTGGTGAATGATGGTTAATATGCGTAAGTAACATAATAATAGTGAAACAACTAAAATAACACTAATCGTTACGACTTTAAAGTGCCATTCGATGGTTTTAGCAAATTTGCCTATGAGCAGCAATACCAGCACCATTAAAACAACAACAACAATTTGTCCAACTTCCAAGCCCAAATTAAACATTAACAAAGGCGTAAAAACACTTTCGTTACTGCCTAACATAGCTTTGAGGAGATAAGAAAAACCTAAGCCGTGTATTAAACCAAAGCAACAAATTATAAGGTAAATTACACTCCCCCCTTTTACGGTATTTTTAGAGGTGAAAAGCAGGTAAACAGCAGTAAAAATTATGGTGAAAATAATGAGTAACTCAGTGTATTGTTGCGGTAGTTTAATGATATTGATGACACTTAAAGCGAGTGTTAATGAATGGCCAAGCGTAAAAGCAGTAATAAGCCCTAATAACTTCTTCCATTCTGAAACAGGATAAGTAAAGACCAATAAACCTACGAAAAGCATGTGGTCGTAACCCTTTAAATCAAGTATGTGTTCAATACCTGTGCTAAACCATATTTGCCAATCGTTCATTATTTGTAAATTTACGCTTTAATGCTGTTTTTGAAAAACATAATTTTTGTTTGTCTTTTTCTGTTCGCAGGAAAACCTCATCCGTTTTATTTAAGTGTTACTGATATTAAATACAACGATAAGAACAAATCGCTGGAGATAGCTTGCAAAATGTTCACCAATGATTTAGAAGATGCATTGAAGAGAACAACAAAAAAAAGCGTTGATCTTATTCATCCGAAAGACAAAAAAGAAACTGAGAAAATTTTGTT
>CAZRNW010000453.1:0-3620 GCA_964601535.1 uncultured Flavobacteriaceae bacterium | reverse complement strand
TTATGATGGTTTATTACCTCATCGCTAACCGGCCGAATATCATTACAAATTACATGGTGCCCCTTCGATGCAAGCCATAAACTTAAACCGCCTTTGTTGGCACCTAATTCCAAACATTCTAATGATTTTTCTAAATTAATTCCCGATTCCCAATAGTTAAGAGCGGCGGACCAGTTAAAAACGTCCCATCCTAAAATATCTTTTTCAGTAAGGGATTTAGTCATTACTTGATTTTGATACAAACATTTTTTGGTTCAGTAAAAAAGTCAAAGGCCTCGAAGCCGCCTTCTCTTCCAACGCCCGATGATTTAACGCCGCCAAAAGGTGTACGTAAATCACGCAACAACCAACAATTAATCCAAACAATACCGGCATGAATCTCATTAGCTACGCGGTGTGCTTTTGTAATATCCTGAGTCCAAACTGTAGAAGCTAAACCATAAATAGTAGAATTCGCCATCATCAAAACTTCTTCTTCTTTGTCGAATGGCATTATGGTTACAACCGGACCAAAAATTTCTTCCTGATTTGTTCTGCAATTATGAGGTAAACCTTCTATGATGGTTGGCTCAATATAATAGCCTTCCTTAAATTCTCCCTCAATGATTTTACGTTTTCCGCCACATAAAACTTTTCCGCCTTCTTGTTGCGCGAGTTCAATGTAACTTAATATTTTCTCCATGTGCGGTTTCGAAACCACTGCACCAACTTTTGTATCTGCATTTAATGGCGGACCAACAGATAATTTTTTAGCACGCTCCACAAAATCAGTTTTGAATTTTTCGTAAATACTTCTCTCCACAAAAATACGCGAACCGCATAAACAAATTTGTCCCTGATTGGAGAATGAAGAATGCATAGTTGTTGCCAGCATTTTTTCATAATCACAATCAGCAAAAATAATATTTGGATTTTTTCCTCCTAATTCAAGCGATAGCTTTTTGAACATCGGCGCAGCCACACTTGCAATATGCGCACCTGTTTTTGTGCCACCAGTAAATGAAATTAAAGGAACATCTTTATTGGATACAATTGCATTTCCAACTTTTGGTCCAAGCCCGTGAACAATATTTAAAACCCCTTTTGGTAATCCTGCCGTGATGCAAATTTCAGATAGTAAAAATGCTGTCATGGGCGTTACTTCAGATGGTTTTGCAACAACCGTACAGCCTGAAGCTAAAGCAGGAGCAATTTTCCAGGTAAATAAATACAGAGGCAAATTCCATGGCGAAATACAGCCTGCAACACCAACAGGCTGACGTAAAGTATAATTTATTGCGGTATCCTCCATGCTGTGTGAAGGAGCAGCATAATGCAAAATACCTGTTGCATAAAAATTAAAATTAGCAGCGGCTCTTGGAATATCTACCATTTTTGCGAGATGTAATGGCTTGCCGTTATCAACGCTTTCAATTAAGGCTAACTTGTCTAAATTATCTTCAATTAAAAAAGAAATACGCTGTAAAATACGTGCGCGTTGTTCTTTTGTTGTATTACTCCAGCTTTTAAAAGCCGCTTTTGCAGCTGCAACCGCTAATTCAACATCACGCTCATCACTATCCGGAATTAAAGAATAAACTTTCCCGCGCGAAGGATCGTAGTTGTCAATGTAAGCTTTGCTTATTGGCTCAACTAGTTCTCCATTTATATAGTTTTTAATTTTGTCCATTCTGCTAAATTAATTTTCACACATTTCTTTTAAGCTATTTAAGCCTTGTACAAACTGGTGATTTAAGTTTTTTGAAATAACCGGTCCCATTAAACGCGCTACCGGATAAGGAAGCTCTCCTTTATTTTGCCAGATAACTTTTGTGGAGCCGTTTTTTAAGTCTTCAAATATCCAGTTGTCTTCTGCTTCCGTTTTCCAGGGTTTAATAAAGGCAAGGTTTAATTCAATGTTTTTATTCAGATTCAAAGATTTTACCGTCAAGCTTCCGCTTCCTATTTTTTTTCCTTCCCAGTCATATTTATGTCCTACAGAAGATGGTGTTCCTGAAATTTTATATTTTGCGTCCGGTTCACTTTTTTGCCAGGGATTCCAGGCGCGGTAATTATTAAAATCGGCAACTTTCTCAAATGTTTCAGCCGGGGATTTATTAATTACTATTTCTTTTTGAATATTGTATTTCCCGGGCATTATTGCGCCCAAAATTAAAACCAGGGCAATCAATCCTCCAATTATATACAATGCAATCATGGGCTGTTTTTAAGATTATACAAAGATAATAAAACAAAATGCCCCCGAATATTCGAGGGCATCTTAAAGGCTATTAGTGTTCGCCTCCGTCGTGTTCTCCGTCGGCCAGAGGAACCGTTTGCGGAACGAAATCGTGTTCTTGTCCTGGCTTGCTGTAATCGTAAGCCCAACGATGAACTACCGGTAATTTACCCGGCCAGTTACCGTGAATGTTAGCTACAGGAGTAGTCCACTCTAAAGTATTTGAATTCCATGGATTCTGAGGTGCTTTCTCGCCACGGAAAATGCTATAGAAGAAGTTGAATAAGAATACTACCTGGCCTAATGCACCGATAATAGCGAAAGTTGTGCAAATTTCGTTGATGTCAACTAAGTTATCGAACATCGGGAAATTGCTGTTGGTATAATAACGGCGCGGTACACCAGCTAAACCTAAGAAGTGCTGAGGGAAGAATACACCATAAGCTGAAATAAATGTTATCCAGAAATGTAAATAGCCTAATTTCTTATTCATCATGCGTAAGAACATTTTCGGGAACCAGTGGTAAACACCGGCGAACATTCCGAAAATCGCAGATAATCCCATTACAATATGGAAGTGAGCTACCACGAAATAAGTATCGTGCACGTTAATATCTAATGCAGAGTCAGCAAGGATAATACCTGTTACACCACCTGAGATAAACGAAGACACTAATCCGATCGAGAACATCATGGCCGGTGTATATTGGACATTACCTTTCCAGAGCGTAGTAATATAATTAAACGCTTTTACAGCGGATGGAATTGCAATTAATAAAGTGGTGAACACGAATACAGATCCTAAGAAAGGATTCATACCCGTCATATACATATGGTGACCCCAAACGATAAACGATAAGAAACCAATCGCTAACATAGAACCGATCATCGCACGGTAACCGAAAATTGGTTTACGTGACATGGTTGAGATAACTTCTGATGTGATCCCTAATGCAGGTAATAATACAATGTATACCTCCGGGTGACCTAAGAACCAGAATAAGTGTTCGAATAAAATCGGGCTACCACCTACGTTATCTAAAGGACGACCACCGATGTAGATATCCGATAAGTAGAAACTTGTTCCCATGCTACGATCAAATATTAATAATAAAGCACAAGAGAATAATACAGGGAAAGATAATACACCTAAAATAGCTGTAATTAAAAACGCCCAAACTGTTAATGGCATACGGGTCATTTTCATTCCTTTGGTACGTAAGTTGATTACAGTGATAATGTAATTTAAACCACCTAATAAAGAGGAGATGATAAATACTGCCATTGAAACTAACCATAAAGTCATACCTAATTTAGAACCCGGCATTGCTTCAGGTAATGCAGAAAGAGGAGGATAAATTGTCCAACCACCTGATGCAGGTCCGTCTTCAATAAAACATGA
>CAZRNW010000452.1:1097-3627 GCA_964601535.1 uncultured Flavobacteriaceae bacterium | reverse complement strand
CTTTTTGTTTTTTGCGGAAGAGTTTAAAGAGCGGGTTAGGGGCATCATCTGCCGCTTGTAAAATTTCCGTTTCAATAATTTGTTTTTCCAATACAGTTCCTGTGCTGTCGATTAGCCACACTTCTTTTTTCTCTGAGAATACATTCAGAGAAAGCAGGAAGAGGAGTATGGGGAGGAGTTTTTTCAGTACTACAAAATTAAAAAAGGGATCATCGCTCCCGACAATCCCTTTCAAATTAAATTAAACAATCAAATGTTATTTCTTAGCAGCTAAATAAAGTTCATTCACTTTATTCCAGTTAATCACGTTAAAAAATGCTGTCATGTAATCCGGACGGCGGTTTTGGTAGTGTAAATAATATGCATGTTCCCAAACATCCATTCCTAAAACAGGAATGCCTTTGCAGGTATCCGGTAAATCCATTAAAGGATTATCCTGGTTTGGTGTCGAACAAACTGCTAGTTTTCCATCCTTCACGCATAACCAAGCCCAGCCTGAACCAAAGCGGGTAGCACCTGCCTGCGTAAACTGGGTTTTAAAATTATCAAAGGAACCGAATTCAGCTGCAATCGCTTTTCCAACTTCATTAATTGGTACACCGCCTGCATTCGGAGCCATAATGCTCCAGAATAAAGTATGATTGTAATGTCCGCCGCCATTGTTACGTACCGGCATCGGGTATTTTGAAATGTTTTTGCAGATGTCTTCAATACTCATTTTCTCAGCATCAGTTCCTGCAATCGCGGCGTTTAAGTTGGTTACATAAGCATTGTGATGTTTGCCATGGTGAATTTCCATGGTTTTAGCATCAATATGTGGTTCAAGTGCGTTAAACGCGTAAGATAATTTTGGTAATTCGAAAGCCATAGTATAAGTTATTTGTTATTGGTTAATAGTTATTGGTGCTTTTTATTTAGTAGTCGAAGTTATAAATTTATTTATTCACCGAAGTTATATAATTCTTATGATATTCCCTGAAGGGTTTGTTAGTTTCGTTAGAAAATAATGAACTCCTTCAGGGTTTTTCAAGTGTTTCTATTGCCTTTTTTATGCTGTTATCGGTTTGGTTAATAATAGGGTAATAGGCGTCTTTATCGTATAAATTCCTTCCAATCAAAGCTTTAATCAATTGTTTTAAATTGGCGGTGCTTTTTGTTCTTTCGGTATCCGGAATTTCAACTTTCTTTTTCTGCAGCAATTCGTAAAATTCTAAAATGATATTATCACTTAAATCGAAGCTGTTTACGAATTTATCAGCGGTGTATTTCTTAGTCAATTCTTCCCTGTGCTTATCACTGTAACTGAAACCAAACTCAGTAATTAATCCTGTATAAAACAAACGGTTTACAAAATGACTGTATTTCGCTGTGTCCAAAGAAACAAAAACATCAGGCATAATACCGCCGCCACCATAAACTATTTTACCGCCAGGCGTCACGAATTTTTTACTCTTATCAAATTTATTACTGTCGGCACTTACCAGTTCACCATCGTTGTAGCGTCCGATTTCTTCCTGATAATATTCTTCGGTTCCGTGCTCATAAGATTTTTGAATACAGCGTCCGGTTGGCGTGTAATATCTGGCAACTGTTAAACGCACAGCTGAACCATCCGGTAAATCGCGCTGGTCCTGCACCAGTCCTTTTCCAAAACTTCTTCTGCCAATTATAGTGGCGCGGTCGTTATCTTGTACTGCACCCGCAACAATTTCGCTGGCACTCGCGCTTCCTTCATCAATTAAAATAACTAATGGATTGTTTTCAAAACTGCCGCGCTCGGTTGATTTGTAAACTTTTTTAGGATTCGAACGCCCTTCGGTATAAACAATTTGTAAGCCATTCATTAAAAATTCATCGGCAATGTCAACAGCTGCTTTTAAAAACCCGCCGGGATTTCCGCGTAAATCAAGAATGAGTTTTTTCATTCCTTTTTTTGTCAAATCATTAAAGGCTGCTAAATATTCTTCGTATGTTGTCGCAGCAAAACGACTGATTTTCATATAACCGATTCCGGGTTTTACCATGTAAGAAATATCAATGCTGTACAATGGAATTTCACCGCGGGTAATTTTAAAATCAATTGGTTTGCCTGCGCCCGAACGTAAAACTGTAACCAGAACTTCCGAGCCTTCTTTGCCACGCAATTTTTCAAATACTTCTTTGTTTGTGATTTTTATTCCAGCAATATTTTTTCCATCGACCTTCACAATTTTATCTCCCGCTCTTATTCCTAATTTCTCTGATGGTCCACCGCTTATTGGCGTGATGACGCGGATGGTATCATTAATAATATTGAATTCAATTCCTATACCCTCAAAATTCCCTTCCAGTGTTTCATTCACTTGTGCAAAATCTGAAGCAGGAATGTAAGAGGAGTGTGGGTCCAGACTTTGTAACATGGATGTAACTGTTTTTTCCACTAACTGTTTTTCGTTAATGGTGTCCACATAATCCAATTTAATGTATTCTAAAAGGCTGGTGATTTTTGAATAAGAATATTTGTCGTTGAATGAGTAGAAGGCAAGACTAC
>CAZRNW010000452.1:0-1087 GCA_964601535.1 uncultured Flavobacteriaceae bacterium | reverse complement strand
CGTTATTGAACGACAAAAAATAACCGGCACCAATGCCAATCACCAATATTACCGAGAAATACAGGGGTAAAAAGGGGTTGTTTTTGGGCTTTTCTCCGGTTTGGTTAAAGTCGCTCATTTTTGTAAATTTGTATAAAGGTAATAGATTAATGCCAAGCCTTCACTAATGTTTTTTACTAAAAAAATAAAAATTATTCTGGCGGTACTTATTTGCGTATTGGCGGTGGCTTGCAAGAAAAAAGCCCAGAAAGTGCAGGATAATGGCGTGCCTTATACCCCAATTAATATCTACATCTATCCGGGCGACCCGAATAATTTCAAAATTCAAACTCCGGGGGGATGGATGTATTTTAACGGCGGCAGCGGAGGTTTGGTGGTTTACCGTAAAACTGCAGGTGAATTTGTGGTGTTAGACCGCACCTCAACTTATTTACCTGATGATGTTGGTGCCCGCATAAAAGTTCAATCGGATGCTTTTACCTGTAAAGATACTATAAGCGGTTCAAAATGGCAGATTGTTGATGGCGCTGTAATGAACGGACCGGCAAATTCGCCTTTACGTTTGTATAATAATACTTACGACGGCAACGCGCTGCATATTACCAATTAATTTTTTGTTTTTGCTGAAGTAATTGGAATCTGATTTTTCCATTTACAGGTTTGTACCATCCGCAAAATATCTTCCCTGATAAAATCAATCACAATTTTTAACGAATCAATATTTGTAACAGTATTGAAATAAAGGGAACCGCGTAAAAAATGTTTAGTACTATCGGTTAAATAAAATTGTACGGATGAAGCAGTGTTCCCAGCAATATCATAAACCAATCCATAAACTTTTGCACTGTCGCGTATAACAACGGATTCTTCGAGTCCGGTTGCTTTTATTTGGTGACGGATGGCGAAATCGCGGGAGTCTTCAACGTAGCGGTTTAAACTTGTATCATTTACTTCTTTATAGCTTAAATGAACAGTCGCTCTGAATTGTGGGAACTCCATGTTCAGCCAGCAGGGTTCGGCGCCCATGTGCTTATCCTGTACCATTCTTGCGTAAGTGGGGATTTCAAAACTGTAAGGACAAATACTG
>CAZRNW010000451.1:0-3632 GCA_964601535.1 uncultured Flavobacteriaceae bacterium | reverse complement strand
GCAATCAAACATATCAATTCCCAAAGCAATACTCTCTAAAATATTCGCAGGGGTACCAACGCCCATTAAGTAACGCGGTTTGTCTTTTGGGAGAATATTACATACAACTTCAGTCATTGCGTACATTTCTTCAGCCGGTTCGCCAACGCTTAATCCGCCAATGGCATTACCGAAACAATTTTTAGAAGCAATGTATTCTGCACTTTGAATCCTTAAATCTTTATAAACACTTCCCTGAACAATTGGAAATAATTCCTGATGATAACCATATTTTGGTTCAGTATTTTTAAATCTTTCCACACAACGGTCGAGCCACCGGTGCGTTAAACCCATCGAATTTTTTGCATAATTATATTCGCAAGGATAGGGTGTACATTCATCAAACGCCATGATGATATCGGCACCAATGGTTCTTTCAATGTCCATCACGCTTTCCGGTGTAAAAAAATGTTTACTGCCATCGATGTGACTCATAAACTCGGCGCCTTCTTCACTTAATTTCCTTTTGTGTGCTAAAGAAAAAATCTGATAACCACCGCTATCGGTTAAAATAGGTTTATCCCAGCCATTAAATTTATGCAAACCGCCTGCCTGCTCTAAAACATCTAAACCCGGACGTAAATACAGATGATACGTGTTGCCTAAAATAATTTGCGCTTTGATGTCTTCCGTTAATTCCCGCTGATGAACTGCTTTAACTGTTCCGGCAGTACCAACGGGCATGAAAATTGGTGTTTCAATAATGCCATGGTCGGTTTCTAAAATGCCGGCACGGGCCTTGCTTTGAGAGTCGTTATTTAGTAATGAGAATTTCAATCCTGTAAATTTACTACATAGAGTAGTTTATTAACGGATTTTAGAATAATTTAATAACATCTGAGAGGTTATTAAGTCGGTAATCCGCTATTCCGAAACGTTCATCATCCTTATGTTCGGAATCCGGAACAGCAATTACTGTCATACCCGCTGCTTTTCCTGCTTTTACGCCATTAACGGAATCTTCAATAACGAGACAATTTCCGGGATGTACTGCTAATTCGGCGGCACACTTAAGAAATACCTCAGGGTGTGGTTTGCCGTATTTTAAAAATTCGGCCGAGGTAACTGAGTTGAAATATGGCTTTATTTGTGTCTTTTGTAAAACCGCATCCACTAAAGCGTGGTTTGATGAAGTTGCTAATCCTAATGGAAATTGTTTCAATTTTAAAAAATCCAATAGTTCAGAAACCCCGTCCATCACTTTGCCTTGCGTGTTAATTAAATCTATTAAATGATTAATAACTGAATCATTCAGCTCACTTGGTGTTGAGTGAGTTATATTATGGTGCTTAAACCAATGCTCCACCACTTCTTTAAATCGCATTCCGGTGGTTTTGCGGCAATCATCTTCAGTAAATTCAATATCAATTTCGCTAAAACCTTTGATCATGGCTATCCGCCAAAGCGGTTCTGAATCTATCAGCACTCCGTCCATATCAAATATTACTGCTTTTATATCCTGCATGATTCAATATTTACATCTGTGTAAATCTGTGCAATCCGTGACTATTGTTAATTTCTTTGTTTAATAAATGCAAAGATATCTATATTTCGCAGGTATGCTGCGGGTAACTTTGCCGCATGCCTTTGCCCCAATTTGAACATATAGGTATTGAAGAGCTATTGTCTATACTTGGCGGTTTAGTCTTTCTTATTCATATCATTCATTACTTTTTGGCTTATTGGCCTGCCGCTGCATTAAAGGGAAATTTACAAACTTCGGGTTCAGGTACAGAGCCCGTAAGCGTTATCATTTGCGCGCGCAACGAAGATGAAAATTTAACCGAATTTTTACCAAAAATTTTAACGCAGGAATATCCCGAGTTTGAAGTAATTGTTGTGAATGATTGTTCCTGGGATAATACCGAGACTGTAATAGATGAGTTCGCACGCATTTTCCCGAACCTTAAAAAAATTACGATTAAAGAAGATGAAAATTACAAACACGGTAAGAAATTCGCTGTTTTAGTAGGAATTAAAGGCGCAAAATACGAAAACCTGATTTTTACGGATGCAGATTGTTACCCTTCATCAAACATCTGGTTAAGAGAAATGGCTTCAGGCTTTACTTCAAGTAAAGAAATTGTACTTGGTTACGGCGCTTATATTAAAACACACGGCTTCCTCAATAAATTAATCCGCTTCGATACATTCACAATTGCTCTCCGTTATTTATCGGCCGGAATTAAAGGCAAAGCTTATATGGGTGTTGGAAGGAATTTAGCCTACAAAAAAACTTTATTCTTTAAGAAAAAAGGTTTCTCGAGTCATTACCATATTAATTCGGGCGACGATGATTTATTTGTAAATGAAGCTGCAACAACTGAAAACACAAATGTGTGCATTAGTCATAATGCAATTACGTATTCAAAATCTAAAAAGAGTTTCCGTGATTGGCGCATGCAAAAGGTTAGACATTTAACAACAGCACCTCAATACACTACAGCATCAAGACTTACAATTGGTTTCGATTTTGTAATCAAATATTTGTTCTATCTCGTTTTAGTCGTGTTATTTTGCTTTAAAAGCACCCTTTTAATAGGTCTCGGTCTTTTTTTATTGAAAATCATTTTCCAAATGATTATCTTTAATAAAGCGGCAAAGAAATTTAAAGAGCCCGATTTATGGGCACTTGCATTTTGGTATGAGTTCGTTCTTTTATTTGTTTACCCGATTTTTCATATAGCAAAAATGTTCTTCAAGCCCAACAAATGGACGAATTAGGAAATAGCGATAAATTAACTACAAAAGCAGTTTATGATTATAAGCTGGTACAGGCCGCGCTTAATAATAGCGACCAGAAAGCTTATGCAGAATTGTTGCACCGTTACCGGGAGTCGGTTTATTTTATGATGCTGAAAATGGTGGGTAATAAAGATGACGCCGATGATTTAACCATTGAAGCATTCGGACGTGCGTTTAAGCGTTTATCACAATACACGCCCAACTTTGCATTTAGTACCTGGTTATTTAAAATTGCGAGTAATAATGCCATAGACCATTTGCGTAAAAAGAAACAGGGAGAATCATATTCCCTCGATACAAAATACGTGAATGAAGAAGGTCAGGAATTATCACAGAATATAAAATCAGGAACTCTTGATCCGGAAGAGCATTTCATCAAAAAACAAAAAATTGACATGCTGCATGAAGTGGTGGATAAACTGAAACCGAAGTATAAAGAATTAGTGGTGATGTTTTATTATCAGGAAATGAGTCACGAAGAAATTTCACAGAAATTAAATTTACCAATCGGTACTATTAAAGCTCAATTATTCAGAGCAAGGGAATTTTTATACAACATTCTTAAAAACAACGAAAACAATATGTAGGCTTATGAAAGCAGACATTATTTTCAAATATTTTTCTAATCTCTCCGAACAACAGAAACAACAATTCAATCAGCTTTACGATTTGTATGCCTTGTGGAATTCACAAATCAATGTAATTTCCCGTAAGGATTTTGATTTATTGTATGAGCGCCACGTTTTACACTCTTTAGGAATTGCAAAAGTCATACAGTTTAAAGCCGGTACAAAAATACTGGATGTTGGGACAGGCGGCGGATTCCCCGGAATTCCATTAGCCATTAT